>CAYTLS010000053.1:5484-8531 GCA_964438745.1 uncultured bacterium | reverse complement strand
CTGCCAGGTAGGCAGTCGTCAGATATTTTTTATTTTTCAAATTCATTAATATTCACACCTTCCCAATGAAAATCTTTTTTTTATGAACAATTATCATACCACCTCACACCGATGGTTGGTCTCTGTATAGCCGGCTGGAAGAAATAAAATGTAACAAGAACTTTTTTCCCCTATCCAATCCTAAAAGCCTATACCAAAAAACCAAAATTTTTATTAAATTGCAGGCAATATAAGTAAGTTTTTTTTGAAAGAAAATCATTTTCCCTAAGAAGCAGTTGAAAACATCAGAAATGAGAATACAATGGATATAATTAGTAAAAATATTAAAATAAAAGGTGCCCGCGAGCACAATTTAAAAAACATTGATGTCGAAATACCGCGCAATAAACTGGTGGTCATTACCGGTGTCTCCGGTTCCGGAAAATCATCCCTGGCCTTTGATACAATCTATGCCGAAGGCCAGCGGCGCTATGTAGAGTCCCTCAGTTCCTATGCCCGCCAATTCCTGGGCCTCATGGAAAAGCCCGATGTAGATTTTATCGAGGGCCTCTCACCGGCAATTTCTATTGAACAAAAATCAACCTCACGAAATCCACGGTCGACCGTCGGTACCGTGACAGAAATATATGACTATCTGAGATTGCTGTTCGCCAGAATCGGCAAGCCCTTTTGTCACCAATGCGGCCGGCCAATTATCAGCCAGACGGTACAGGAAATCGCGGACACGATCATGAAATTTCCGGAAAACAGCAAATTGATACTGATGGCGCCTCTGGTACGCGGCCGCAAGGGTGAATACAAAAATATTTATGAAGAGATCCGCAAGGAAGGATTTATCCGGCTGCGTGTCGATGGTAAAATTACCGACGTTGATAATCCTGTCAAACTGGACAAAAATAAAAAACATGATATCGAAGTCGTTATTGATCGTTTGAAAATTCGCGAAAAGGTTCGTGAACGGCTCACAGAGTCCCTGGAACTGGCTTTGAAAATCGGTTCCGGTCTGATCATCGCGAAAGTCAATGATGAAGAACATTTTTTTAGCGAAAATTACTCCTGCCCCCATTGTGAAATCAGTTTTGAGGAACTCTCTCCCCGAATGTTCTCTTTCAACAGCCCTTTTGGCGCGTGTCCGGAATGCGATGGCCTGGGCGCCAAACTGGAAATGAATGAAGACCTGGTGATTCCTGATCCGTCAAAATCCCTGTCTGAAGGGGCCATTTTACCCCTTGGCCCTCAGCCCCGTGGGAAATGGTATGCTTCCATTCTGCGCGGCCTGGCCCGGGAATACAATTTCAGTTTCAAAACCCCTTTCAAGGATTTGTCAGCGGAAGCTAAGAAAGTTCTCCTTTACGGCACCGAAAAATCCTTTTCCGTCAAATATTCTTCTGATAAAATGCAGGGACGATACACGACACGATTTGAAGGCGTTATGAACAACCTAAAACGCCGCTACACACAAACCCGCTCAGCCGGTATTCGCAAATGGATCCAGAAATTCATGTCCCAAAAACCCTGCTCCAGTTGTAATGGCGAACGGCTTCGACCGGAATCCCGCAATGTCAGGATCAATGATCAAACCATTGGTGGATTAACCGCCCTGTCCATTTCCAATGCCCAGGATTTTTTCCGGAACATCACTTTGGATAAAACGGAAAAGCACATTGCCGACCAGGTCCTAAAGGAAATCAATGAACGGTTGAGTTTTCTGGTGAATGTCGGTGTTGAATATTTGACATTGAACCGATCCGCCCAAACCCTGTCCGGCGGTGAAGCCCAGCGAATTCGTCTCGCGACTCAGATCGGATCACAATTAACAGGCGTATTGTATATTCTGGATGAGCCCAGTATCGGGTTGCACCAGCGTGATAATGCCCGGCTGATACAAACGCTGACACGACTGCGCAATATCGGCAATACGGTAATCGTCGTGGAACATGATCAGGAAACCATTGAAGCAGCCGACCATATTCTTGATATTGGACCGGCCGCCGGTGTCGATGGCGGTAAGGTTGTTGCCGCCGGTAATCCCCGGGAAATTGAAAACAATCCGCTCTCACTCACCGGCCAATACCTATCAGGGAAAAAATATATACCGGTTCCGAAAAAACGGCGAAAAGGAACCAAAAAGGCTATTAAACTTTACGGCGCTGAAGGCAATAATCTGAAAAATGAGACTTTTAACTTTCCCCTGGGAAAATTTATCTGTGTCACCGGTGTTTCCGGTTCCGGCAAAAGTACCCTGGTCAATGAAACCCTTTACCCGATTTTACACAACAAACTAAATAAATCCGTTAAAATACCGCTGAAACACAAAAAGATCACTGGGATTGGAAACATCGACAAAGTCATTGATATCGACCAATCACCTATCGGTCGTACCCCCCGCTCAAATCCGGCGACTTATACCGGTGTCTTCACCTTCATCAGAGAACTGTTCAGCAGTACCAAAGACGCCAAGATCAGAGGCTATAAACCGGGGCGGTTTTCCTTCAATGTCAAGGGCGGACGCTGTGAAAACTGCGGCGGCGAAGGGATTCGAAAAATTGAGATGCATTTTTTGCCCGATGTTTATGTACCCTGCGAAGTCTGCAAAGGCCATCGCTACAATCGCGAAACCCTTGAGATCAAATACAAAGGCAAAACCATTGCCGATATTCTGGAAATGACGGTTAACGAGGCCTTTAATTTCTTTCAAAAACTGCCGCGCATCAAGCGAAAACTTGAAACCCTGAAGCGGGTGGGACTCGGCTATATTCAGCTGGGACAACAAGCCACCACCTTATCCGGCGGTGAAGCCCAGCGTATCAAACTCTCCGCCGAGCTCAGCAAACAAAACACCGGCAATACACTCTATATCCTGGACGAACCGACCACCGGGCTGCATTTCGAAGACATTCAGTTATTACTGCAAGTATTAAATGATTTGGCGGATAAGGGTAATACAATTATTGTCATTGAACATAATCTTGATATTATTAAATCGGCTGATTATATCATTGATCTTGGTCCTGAAGGGGGTGACCGCGGCGGCACCATCATTGGTA
>CAYTLS010000053.1:0-5474 GCA_964438745.1 uncultured bacterium | reverse complement strand
CGGAACAGCTGGCCCGCAACAAAAAATCTCATACCGGGCAATATCTCAGTAAAATGTTCCCCAGCAGAGCAATTGACAAAACCCTGATTTTGTCAGAAAAAACTAAATTTTCACCCATAAAATCCGGCTTTTCAGGCAATTTTCAGGCTCAAATAGTGTAATTCTCTCCTGTTCACAAGTCCTGAAGGAAAAAATATTATCACAATACCCTACGCTCAACATACTGCAATAACAACAGTTTAGTTTATCTTCTCCGAGGAGCCCGAGGAGTTTTTTAATTATCAGGAAAATAAAAGACTTGACATTTGTCTCCACGACAATTAACATTATTACAACATTGTGCAAATATTATGGTTATTTAGTAATTTTAAAGGAGGTAAAATATGGCAGAAAAAGTCAAAGAATGTGGCGTAAAAAAAGAAAAAGGTTTTTTATATTACCTTGACAAAAATGGCAATGTATCACGCTCAAAAATGGCTCGAGGAGGAGAAAAAGGCGGTGGTGCTGAAGTTGTTGCCAAATGTGGCGTAAAACGGGAAAAAGGTTATCTTTATTTTATCGATAAAGATGGTGATGTTTCCAGAGCTAAAATGGCAAGAGGACGTAAAAAATAATTACCGTTCTTTCATTTAGAATTAAGGGCCCCGATGCATCGGGGTCTTTTTTTAATTATAGGTAATAAATTATGAAATATGAGAAATTATCAAAAAATGATCTCCTATTTATCCTTTCTTCCCTGCTGCTCCTAATCCTATCTCTTTTTTTTACCCTAAACTATCATAAAGTTGCTTTTCCCGGGCAATCGATTAACTTTGATTTGACAAAGCCACAGGCCCTGGACAAATCTAAAACATTTTTAAAAAATCATAATATACAGCCCGATCAATATTTTCATAAAGCGACGACTTTTGATTATCCCGAATTATCCAAAATTTTCATTGAAAAGGAATTGGGTATTGAAAAATCTCACAGTTTTTTCTCAGAAACCTTTAATATCTGGCAATGGTCTGTCAGATTTTTCAACAGCCTGGAAAAAGAAGAAGTATACGTTAGCTTTTCCACCGATGGAAAACTACGCTATTTCAATCATGTGCTCAAGGAAGAAAGGGCCCTGAATTCACTCTCCATAGAGGCTGCTGAAGAACGAGCACGAAATTTTATCCAAAAAAATACTGACCTGGATCTGACGAACTGGGAATTAAAAGATAAAGCCACAGAATCCAAAAAAGCGCGGGTTGATTATAGTTTTACCTTCCAGAAAAAAAATGTAGAGATCTACGGCGCTCATTTTGAAATTCAGATAACCGTTAAAGGCAATAAGGTAGGATATTACAAAGAATATATAAAAGTGCCGGAATATTGGCAGCGTGACTATAAAAAATTACGCTCGCAAAACGCCACTACCGCCATAATTGCAATGGCTTTTTTAATTTTGCTGGGACTCAGTTCCGTTGTTGTATTTATTTATACTGCAATCCGAGGGAAACTGAACTTGAAGGTGGGCCTGATTTTTGGGCTTGCCACCTTTGCTATCTTTTTAATTTCGCAATTAAATATGTTGCCCCTGAGATTTTTTTATTACGATACTTCCAAAAGCATTTCCGGTTTTTATACCGACCGGATCATGGGGATTGTAATTGGCGCCCTATTATACGGCATGGCTGTATTTTTCCTGGCCTCGGCCGGAGACTCTCTCTATAAAAAAATGTTTCCGACTAAAAACAGACTTTTAGGCTCTTTTACCTGGAAGGGTATGCAAACCCGGGAGTTTTTCTTCAGTACCTTAACCGGTTTTGTGCTGGCCTTTGTATTCATTGTTTTTCAGTTATTATTTTATATTATCGCCGAAAAACTTGGCGCATGGTCCCCGGCCAGTGTAAATTACAGTGAAATAATCAATACAAAATTCCCCTGGATTTTTATTTTGTTTGCCGGCTTTATTCCCGCTGTTACCGAGGAATTTTGTTTCCGGTTATATGGTATTCCACTCCTTGATAAATTTACAAAATCCAAACTTTTCGCCGTGATCCTGACAGCGATCATTTGGGGCTTCGCTCATGCCAATTATCCGAATCAGCCTTTTTGGATCAGAGGCCTGGAGGTGAGTTTATTTGGAATTGCCACCGGTTATGTGTTTATCTATTTTGGTATAGTCGCGACCCTGATATGGCATTATACCGTTGATGCGTTCCTGACTATTTTGATGTTTGCCAATACCGGCAACACCCGGATTTTAATTCCCACCATCATCGCCGGTTCCATCGCGCTTTTCCTATTGCTCTATAATCTCTTTCATTATTTTAAAAACCGTGGCTTTCTGAGCAGTGACGAGTTGTTAAACAGCAGCGAGACGCATGAAGCAACAGTGGACATTGAGGCAAAATCGTCACCGCGACAACACGCTCCGACGAACCTATCGACACCTTTGCCGGCTTATTCCAAAAAGCAGACTTACATTATTTTGGCCCTGCTGATACTCTTTCTCGGTAGTTTTTTGCTACCGGTCAAAGGATTGGGAGAGTATATCAACTATACCGTTTCTGAGGAGGAGGCTGTTGCCACAGCGAAAAATTTCGTTGATAGCCGCGGTCTGGACCCAAACCGGTTTGAGACAACTGTGACCATTATTTCCGATTGCAGCGAATCCTGCTTAAAATATATTACCACTCACACGACAATTGACACGGCCAATTTTATTTTCGCCAATTACCTGCCCAATATCGTTAGTTACCGGATTCGATTTTTCGAAGAGCATGAAAAGGAAGAATTCAACGTCTATATTCATCCAATGGATAACATCGTAACCGGATTCAATCATATCATGCCGGAAGAGGCTATCTCTTACAATCTCAGCAAGGAACTGGCTCTTATCAGGGTAGAACAGTTTATTGCGGAACAACAATATGAAATCGATGATTTCCATCTGGTGGAATCCTTTTCCAATATTTTGCCGAAACGGACAGATCACACCTTTATCTATGAGAGCAATTATGGATATGACGCTAATATTGAAGCGGCGAAACTGCGGCTGACCCTGAAAGTCAAAGGGGATGAGTTGGGCTATTTTAAAAGCTGGTATAAGGTGCCGGAAAGTTGGCTTCGTGAAACCCGCAAAGAAACCAACCTTGATTCTATTCGAAAAATTCTGGCCATCTTATTATTGCCTTTTTTCCTGCTGGTTCTTTTATTGAAATACAAGGAAGCTTTCAATTTTGAGAATATTCCCTGGAAATGGATTATCTATATCTCCGGGGGTATCTTCCTGTTTTTGTTTATTCATGACCTGGTTAATATTAAAAGTCAATTTATTTATTATGATACCACCTGGAGTCAATTCAATTTCGTCATCTCGTTCATTTTTAGTCGCCTGATAAATACTCTGTTAACCGTTTTATTATTTTCCCTCCTGTTGTTGATCGGATCGGCCTATTACGGCAGCCAAAATATTATTGAGGATCTGAAAGCGAGCCAAACCGCCGGTTTTGATGTCCTGCTATCGGCCCTGTTATCAACTTTTGGCCTTATTGCAATCATTATCGGCATAAAATATATAGCCGGCAACAACCCGGGCTTGATCACCAATCCGGCCATCCATGTTCCGGATTACCTTGTTCAAAATTTCTTTATCCTGGATATACTGATTAAAACGCTTATGTTGGGTATTACGATCACTATTATTTACTATTCCATTGTATCACTTATTTTCAGGAATAAGTACTTTTTAATCGCCCTGCTGGCAATTATACCGGCTGTACTACCCATCAATATTGATACTATGCCGGAGTTTTTATTTAGTTATTTTTGCATATTAATCGTAATTTTATGGTTGTATATATGCCAACGGTTTTTTCTGCGGAAAAATTTACTGGCATATTTAATGTTTGGTGTTAGTTTTCTGATAATTTACTATAGTTACGATTTAATTCGGACAGGCAGTACCAAAGCAATCGTCGGTGGCGCCTTTTTAATTGGCATACTCCTGGTTATGGTCATATGGTTACTGATCAAAGACAAAACCAATTGGTATGAAAGACTATTGAGTTAACCCTTTTAATGCTGCCTGCCCGGCAGCATTTTTTATATGGAAAGAGATTTATCATGGAAAAACCTGTCAAAAGAAGAGATCTTGTGGACCTAAAAATTGAAGACCTGAGTTTTCATGGAAAGGGTGTGGCAAAACTGGATAATTATACCATCTTTGTCGATGACGCCATTCCGGGACAAAAAGTGACTGCCAAGATCAAAAAAGCAAAGAAGTCCTACGCCGAAGCTTATATCAAAGAGATTCTGGAGAAAAGTGAATTTGAGATCGAAGCACCCTGCAAGTATTTTGACTATTGTGGCGGTTGTAAACACCAAAACATTCCTTATGACATTCAACTGAATTTTTTCTACAAACAAATCAAGGACCTTTATCAGCGACTGGGAGGATTTACTAAGATTGAGATTAACCCTGTTATCGGCGCGGAAAACATTTTCCACTATCGCAACAAAATGGAATTTTCCTTTTCCCGGCACCGCTGGCTGACCGGCGAATTTGAAAAAGAAAAGCCACAGGATTTCGCATTGGGATTGCGTGCCCGGGGTAACTATTGGAAATCAATCGATCTCAACGAGTGCCTGATCGCGCCTAAAGAGTCTGCCCGCATCATGGCCCTGGTACGGAACTTTTGCCTGGAGAACAATCTTAAAGCCTATGATCAGCGGGAGCATGTCGGCTTTCTTCGTCATCTGATGATCCGCAAAGGATATAATACCGACCAACTAATGGTCAATATTGTCACTCAGGAAAACCGGCCTGATATTTTTGCACCGCTCAAAGAACAGATTCTGGCGGAATTTCCCCAAATTACCAGTTTTATGCACACAGTGGCTACCAATAAAGGCGGGACAACCATACCGGAAATCCAAAATATCCTCCATGGCCGGGAATATATCGAAGATAAACTGGGCGATTTAATCTATAAAATCTCTTCGGCATCTTTTTTTCAGACCAACACTATTATGGCCGAAAAATTATACCACGAAATCCAGCAGGCCGCCAAAGTAGAGACCCATGAAAATGTCTGGGACCTTTACTGCGGTACAGGATCCATTGGGCTTTTCCTTGCACCCGACGCGAAAACAGTGACCGGCATCGAAATCATCAAGGATGCTGTGCATGACGCCATTAACAATGCAAAAAACAATAATATCGATAATATTGAATTTCTCCATGGTAATCTTGATAGCCTGTTTGACAAGCAGCCGGAACTGTCCGCACAACTCCCTCATCCGGATCTTTTGATCGTTGACCCGCCGCGCTCCGGGTTGCATCCGAAACTGATTGACCGGATCATACATATTAATCCGAACAGAATTGTCTATGTTTCCTGTAATCCCGCGACACAGGTCAGGGATTTAACCTTATTGACAGAAAAGGGCGGCTACAATATCACATCTGTACAGCCGGTTGACATGTTCCCCCATACACC
>CAYTLS010000052.1:5347-8640 GCA_964438745.1 uncultured bacterium | reverse complement strand
ATGCCGAAGCCGGTATGCCGCAAGCGACTGAAGTGCAGTCCGGAGCTGATAATGTCGATGGTGGCGGTGCTAGTATCAAAATCGAAAGCGGGACAAAACTAAAAGATGCTGACGGCAACGCATTATCCGGTAATGTAGATATAGCCGTGACTTATTTTAATCCCAAAAGCGAAGATTCACGGGCAGCCTTTCCCGGTGGTTTTTCAGTGGAACTGGATAATGGGGAAGAAGGATATTTTGAAACCGCCGGCTTTGTCGCTGTGGATATGAGCGTCAATGGTACAGAAGTAGAACAATTTGATGGCAATGTTGAGATAGATATTGACATACCAGACGGTACAATGAATCCTCGCACCGGTGAACCGGTTAAGGCCGGCGATGTGGTGCCGATTTACAGTTATGATGAGGATAATGGTATATGGAATTATGAAGGTGATGTCACCGTACCCGACGGAGACGCCATGGCAAAATCTGGTAGTGGTCATAGAGTTACCATTGAAAATGTGAAGCACCTTTCTTATTGGAACCTGGACTGGTTTGGCGAAAACTCCTGCTATTATGGGGCCACTTTGAATTTTGTTAGTACAAATGGCGAGTTTGACCAGGTTTTTGTGCGCATATACGATGCTGCTACCGGCCAATTGGTGACCTGGTGGTCCACAACTTATGTTTATGCCAGCGACCCTGAGATGCATCTGTACCAGGTGCCGGGAGGTAAGCCGGTAATTGTGAAAGTTTTCAGTCTCTATACCAATGAAGAAATTGGTTCACTGGAAATTAATGATCTCTGTGCTGATGAAGTATATACAGTAGAGTTCGCCGATATTTCATTGATAACAGTAACAGTAAATGTACAGGTCAAATGTGATGGAACTGCGGTTATTCCCAACGGAATACCAATATATGCTCGTAAATACGGTACATGGTCCTGGAAAAATCTGGGCCGTGTTGGCGAAGGTACTGTCAGTGGAAGTTTTGTACCGGGTGAATATTATGATTTTGCCTTTCTATTTGACGGCGAGTGGCATTATACCAAAGATTATGCTGATGATATTATTCAATATGCCCAGGAAAATAACATTAATATGGTTAAAAATTCAGAGGGCTATCTAAAGATGGATGAAAATAATTTGGATATTTCAATCATTTTTAATGATGTCGATGAAATATGTGAAAGTTTTTAGAACAACCTTTTTGATAAAATTTGAAGCCCGGTTATGGTTTAGCCGGGCTTCTTATTTTTTAACCTGTTTCTTTAATTCAATCAATTCATTATTGGTTCGACGCAAACGCTGAACAATAATTTTGGAAAGCGAGTGCAACATTTTGACACCGGTTTTAGGTCTAGTATGAAGTATATCAAGAAAATCAGGCCGGTATAATTCCACCAGGGTTGTATCTTCCCGGGCAATCACATCGGCAGTTCGCAAGCTTTCATCCAGCAGGGAAACATCACCAAAAAAATTGGTTTCACCTAACTCGGCCAGTACAACCGCTTCTTTGTTGTCCTTTTTAACAATAATTTCAACAGATCCTTCCAGAATAATATGCATTCCTAAACCGGGATCGCTTTTACGAAAAATGATCTGATCGGCTTTATAGTCATTTATATGGACAATTTTTTTAACTTTTTTCAATTCTCTCTTTGATAATTCGTGAAAAACCGGTGTTTCCGCCAGTAATTTTACTATTCGTTTATCTAGTTTGGACATGAATATATTGAGCCCCATGCTATCTCCCTTTTTTGATTCATATAGTAAAGTTAAGATATAATTGTGAAATTTCCATATTCCGGAAGATGTTTTTATTTTATTCGGATTTTCTTGTTTTTTTGCCCCCTTCATTTATTAAATTGTTGCTATGATCAGATTGAAATGGAAAATAGCGCTTAGTACTTTCTTGCTTATTATACTCGTGATTATTGGTTTATATTTTCCCAATTACTGGCAGACCAGAATTGTGATGGAAAAACAATTGCAAGACCATTTAGTCGAAAACCTGGGGATGATTGCCGGAAATTTAGATGAGGAACTATACCACTTACTTGAATCTAAATCGGTTCTTAAGGAATTTAAAATCGTGCTTGACTATTACTATGGAAAATTGGCCGCTGAATCTATCTATCTGTTCGATAAAAAGGGGGTTTTATTAGCGGTGACCGGTAATCAGGAAAATGCTGTCCGGAGTATGATGCTTCATGCATACAAAATCAGTAATAATGACAATATAATCATCAACCCTGCCTTCAAAGACACTGAAGGGCATTTTTATTTATCAGTTTACAAACAATTAAATGAGAAGTATTATTTAGGGATCAGCGCTAATGCCAACTATTTGGTAGAACTTGCACAATTACGTCGGCAAATGATTATGCTTTCCTTGTCAATTCTTGGGGTAACCCTGATCGGTACCTTTTTATTTTCAATAACTTTGACCAGACCATTGCAAAAACTGACACAATTCACAAGACAGATAGGCCGTGGACAGGGAAGTAAAATTGATTTTTCAAACCGAAAAGATGAAATGGGAATACTCTATAACTCTATGCAGGAAATGCAACGCCAGATTCAACGACGGGAAAAGGAAAATAAACAGATTGTCGCCTCAGTTGCTCATGAGCTGCGCAATCCTATTGCCGGCATGCAGATCAATTCAGAATTGCTCCTGGAAAAAGTGACAACCGGTGAAGGAAAATATGCGGCTGCTATACATCAGGATCTGACGAAACTCTCGGAAATTGTCGACACCTTCCTGAATTATTCACGGCCAATCGACGCTAACCTTGAGAATGTAAGTCTAAATAAATTGTTGACCGGGATTTTGGAAACCAATCATTTTACTGACAATGCTGACAGAATTTCCATTCATGGTGATGCCATCGCCAATATTCACGAAAGTAAAATGAGCCATGTATTTTTGAATCTGCTGAGAAATGGCCTGGAAGCCTCACCGGTTTCAGATAGCATTGAAGTAAAAATTGAACAACAAACAGAACGCATTCACATTGCCATCAAAAATATGGGGCCGCCGGTTAGTGCTGACATCAGGTCTCAGATTTTCGAGGCTTTTTTCAGCACCAAAGAAAATGGGGTTGGTTTGGGATTGCCAATTGCCAAATCTATCGTCGAGCAACATGGCGGCCAATTATTTTTGGAAAAATCTGATGAAGAAGGCACGCTCTTTGTCATTACACTGCCGAAGGAAAAAAATGAAAGAAAATAAATACGCTATATTGATCGTTGAGGATAATCAAAGCTTGCGGGAAGGATTGGTTGACGCGCTGTCGAATGAAA
>CAYTLS010000052.1:0-5337 GCA_964438745.1 uncultured bacterium | reverse complement strand
GTCGATTCTGCTGCCAATGGTACCATTGCCCTGGAGAAAATGAAAGATAAACCGGTGAATTTGATCATTTCTGACCTGAAGATGCCGGGGATTGACGGTGTGACGCTCTTTCAGCGCGTTCGCGATAAATTTCCCAATACAGACTTTATCATGATCACCGCCTATGCTACTGTGGAAATCGCGGTGGAGAGCCTGAAACAGGGGGTAAAGGATTTTATTACCAAGCCCTTTCCAGTCAATGAGATTCGTCAAAAAGTAGCCAAACTCTACTCTCAATGGAAAATCAGACAGAAAGGAAAACCGGTGTCATCGGCTTTTGCTAAACTGGTAGGCAACTCTCGTCAAATTCGCCGAATTCGCGATGTTATTAAAAAAGTAGCAACGGTGGATTCTCCGGTGCTGATTACCGGCGAAAGTGGTACCGGCAAAGAACTGGTGACGCTGTCCATTCACGAAAAATCCGGGCGATCTTCCGGACCGTTTATTTCTGTCAATTGCGGTGCGCTCAGCGCCAGTCTCCTGGAATCCGAACTTTTTGGCCATGAGAAAGGTTCTTTCACTGGCGCGGACAAGCAGCATGCCGGGAAATTTGAGCAGGCTGAAGGGGGGACACTTTTTCTCGATGAGATTGGTGAAATGGAGATGACACTGCAGGTGAAATTACTACGCGTTCTCCAGGAAAAGAAATTTCAGCGTGTCGGTGGCGAAAACTTTATCGCGCCTAATTTTCGACTGCTAACAGCAACAAATCGTGATCTGGAAGCAGAAGTGAAGAATAAAACCTTTCGTTCTGATCTCTTTTACCGGTTGAATGTGGTGCCTGTAAAAATGCCTGCGTTGCGTGAGCGCAAAAAAGATATTCCGGACATTGTCGAGATGATCATTGCGGAAAAATGCACTAAGCTTCAGCGTGAAATCCCGGTTATCAAGCCGGAAGTTATGGACCGTATTTGCGCCTATTCCTGGCCGGGGAATGTTCGCGAACTAGAGAATTTTCTGGAGCGAACTTTAATTTTTCTGGAAGGCAATGAATTCAATGATGAATTTCTTGCACTTGGAGAGGATTCAACACAATCTCTGAAAATTCCGGAATCCGATGACCTTTACAAAACCCTGGAAAAAATCGAACGGGAAATGATCATTAAGGCACTGATAGAAAATGATGGCGTCAAACAAAAAACCGCCCGAAAACTGAATATCAAACCCAGTACGCTCTATTACCGCATGGAAAAATTGAACATTGAAGATAAGGACTATAAATAAATGACCCGTTTTGGCAAAATATTGCTGATCATTAGTTTCCTGATAGTGAGTCTGTTGGCTGATTTTAAGGAATACACAAAAAATATTCAGAATCTTCGTGATTTGCTGCAAAGAAAGGATATTCTCCGTAAAGAATTAAGCAGCATTAACCAGGAATTATCCAATCTGCCGACGGAAAATTTCAATTGGTTTGAGAAACGAAAACTATCCAACCTTAACAAAGAAAAAAGCGCTATTAATGAACAGATCCTGACGCTTTACAAAAATATTGCGGAACAAAAAGAGAAAAGTTATCAGGATTTTCATGAGTTATTCAGGGAAAATGAGTTGTCCATTATTCACACGCTTCAGAAACTGGAGGACAAACAATTAAGTAATCGCGACAGTCTGTTAACTCATTTACTGCAATTAAAAGAAGAACGGGATTTCCTGGTCTATTCACAAAAATATATTGTAGATATCAATAAAAATCTCCTGCAACCGGAGTTTGATGACAGTATTTTGGAAAATGTTCAATCCGGTGTAAGAAAGGAATTCGTGGCATTAATTCAAACCAAAATTACCAATATCAATACCGCTATCGAAACGGCCCAAAAAGAAAAAATGATGCAGGAGAAATTAAACGACTTCCGCAATGAAATCGCGGCTGTTCGCGAACCGGAAAATGTATCCTTACAAAATCCTATCTTAACATCAGAGAAATCTTATACTGATGAAGCGGCTTATGACAATGATTTAATCAATTTTGAAAATTCCCGGGCTGGTGCCGGTATGACTGCGAATAATTATGAACTTGTTACATCCGGCAGTGATTTTTTAATATTGCTTGAGAATAAAGAGCCGGCATATATTAATACTTTTATTACGGAAATGGATTCGTTGAAGCAGTATTATGAGAAATTGCTGGAGACGATCAAAGAATAGTAAGTGTTTGGAATAAAATTTTGGCACAGATGAAAAATAATTATTGTTTTATTATATTATTTCTTTTTATGAAAATTTCACTGGTTTTCGGAGCAGAAAAGCAGTTGGAGTTCTCTGTGCAACCCGCCTTGTATGCCGACAATAATATTTTTGAAAAAGTCCACCAGGAGAAAATTCAGGATGAATATCTGCAACTATTGATTTGTGGTAAGTACAAAAAAAATATTCGGTCGCAGCGATTTAATCTTCAATACATCGGCAATTGGCAAAATTATCAGGAATTCTCACAGGAAAATAAAATTTATAATCGGATTAGTTTTAGTTATATCAATCCATTAAAAAAGTCCTTTATCATCTTTTTGAATGGCAATATCTATCGTAAGGATTGGTTGCAAAATGACCGGCATTATACAAATGGTTACGCCACTACCGGATTTATTATCAAAACCCAAAAATTTCATTATCAGGTTGATCTGCATGCCGGTAATTTTATCTTTTCCTATTTTCCTGAATTTAACAATCATCATGTGGGGGCACGGACTAAGTTGACTTATTTAAAAAACAGATTTCTATCTTTTAATATTGCTGCTGCCGGAAACTATTACATGTACCAAAATGATTTTATTGATCGTCGAAGATATGACAGTAATGGAATGCTAAGTTTTGGTTTTGAATACCGCCAGAACATGATCTTTGGAATCGATGTTCAGGCATTGCATCAACCTTCGAATTATGATTTTCTGGTCCATAATTCCCTGATAATTTCTCCCTACCTTTCCACGGAATTAGCAGGCTTCTATATTCAATTACTGGCCAAATATAATTATAAACACTATCTGAATAAAATTCAGGACAACCAGATCAGCCTGGTTTATCCCGACCCGGAATCCAATGTAAATAACCAGTTGTTTTTCGGCATGGAGCGAGAAATAGGAAAAAATCTCAGTCTCAGCGGTAAAGTGATGTTCTTTTCCAGTGAATACAAGTACCAGGCAGATTTTTATGAAAAATTATTGGTGGGAATTGGGATGAAATATGATTTTTGATCTCAAAAATCTGAATCAACCCTCAAATTTCTGATACTTTCAAAATTTCGTCCGACGACAATTGATTCTGGCATTGAAATTGGCACTGTAAATTTTACAAAAACAAGAGGAATATAATGAAAAAGATCATCCTGATATCAATTTTAATTTTGACCACATCCTGCTCTGAATTGCTAAATACCAGTGATCCGAAAGTCAATAGCTATTCTGTCAAAAACATTCCTACAAAAATAATCAATGCCAACAATGATTTTAGTATAAAACTGTTCCAAACACTCAACCCTCATGACGGAGACAGCAATATCTTCATATCGCCTGTCTCCGTTTCCTTTGCTTTGGGCATGACTATGAATGGTGCCGACGGCAATACTTACGAAGAGATGAAAAGCACACTGGGTTTTGAAGGTTTGGATATCGAAACAATCAATAAATCCTATGCCGGCCTGATCAATGAACTTTATGATGCGTCAGGCGGTGTGGCCTTCAATTTGGCGAATTCCATCTGGTATACCGATGAATTGTCTTTGCAATCTGAATTTGATAGTCTCAACAGTGAGTATTTCAGGGCAAAAGTGGAAGCCCTGGACTTTGGCCTAAAAAGCAGTTGCAAGGAAATCGTCAATCAGTGGGTGGAAGATCAAACGGAAAACAAGATCAAGGATTTTACCCGTGAGAGTGATTTTGAATCCATTATGCTGCTCATTAATGCCATTTATTTCAATGCTTCCTGGCAGTATCAATTCGATGAATCGGAAACCGAGGAAAAATATTTTTATCCTAATGATAATGAGTCGGTTAAATGTGAGATAATGGCCCAGCGAAATGAATACCAATATTATGCAAAAGAAGGCATTCAGGCGGTTGAACTTCCCTATGCTAACGATAATTATTCAATGCTCCTGATCCAACCGACCAATCAACCTATTGATGAATTTATTGCTGAATTTGATCGCATCCAACTGACAGCGATGACAAAGAACTTTCATAAAGATTCTGTAAATTTATTCATACCAAAGTTGGAAATTGAGTATGAAAAAGAATTGGGTGATATACTCAAAGAAATGGGGATTAGTGACGCTTTTGATGCGGTACAGGCGGATTTTTCAAAAATGTTCAATGAATTACGAGATGAAATTTTCATAAAACTGGTTCGTCAAAAAGCCTTTATTAATCTTGATGAGGAAGGAACGGAAGCTGCCGCTGCAACAGTTGTTGTCATGGACTGGAAAAGCGCTAACGGCGACCAGAAAAACACAATAACATTGAATTTTAATAAACCTTTCATCTTTTTCATCATGGAAAAACGCTCAAACACGATATTGTTTTGCGGGAAAATAATGAATCCAACATTATAAAAATGAGATTTTATGTTAGAAAAAATATTATACAAAAATTTAAAAATTACCCTGATTGTCACTATTTCAGTTTACATTTTATTATTGCAGAATTGTGGCTTATTAGAACCGGAAAATGACGAACATTCAGTAACCAAAGCAGTTCCAGCCACAGAAATAAAAAAAATTAGTATTGAAGGGAAAACCATAACTGTCAATGTATCCTATGGTGTTTCATATTTAGGTTGGTATTATTTAAAAACTAAAAGTAAAAAAAATGATAATATGTATATAGCGAAAGTTTATGGAAAACATGATACAGGAATGGGTTGTACAGTTCCAATTTATTTTGAACATGAACATATCATAAGTTTTGATACTAATGGTGAAAAATTTTTAAAATTCTGGCAAAATGATTCTACGTATTTAGATACGACTCTAATTTTAGAGTAATCGTAGGTAGTGACAAAAGTTTTATGAAAAAATAAATGAAGCAATTTAGACGAAGAACTCGGTAACCTTTTTACTGACTTGACCTTGATCTATCCTGAGGGCTCCGTTCAAGTCAGTCAAAAGGGGCGAGAGAAAAAAATGAATAAAATGTGCTCTCTAATATCAATTTCACAACCCCCTTGTTCCCCCTTAACAAAGGGGGACACGATAGGGCATCTGAATAGTTTGACAGTTCGAAGTTACGACTAAAATCAAACCAGTTCTACCTTTGAAAGGTTTGGAATCCGGCTCTGACGGAGAGATGCCAGAGGGTTTAA
>CAYTLS010000051.1:0-8672 GCA_964438745.1 uncultured bacterium | reverse complement strand
TCCCCAGACCCATTTCATCAGCAATAATATTGGCGGATTTATAGATGGAAAAATTCACCCCTTCTTTTTGATAATCAAAAAGTTTCGCTTTTATTCCGGAAAAATCATAAGCGGATTTTTTCTTCAATTTGGTCATGGCCTCTTTTTCGAAATGATAGTCGATTTTTTCTGTCACTTCCGGCCTGACAAGGATTTCCTTTATGTCCCGGGCTTTCTCCAAAAATCCTATAAAGCTGTTATAATCTTGCGGGAAAATATACTTTCGTCCTTTTGGAAAATATTCTTCCATCAGGGCGTTTACATCACGATGTTTATTTTTGCCATCGTAGCAGGTGATATTATAATTGTAATGCGGGTCCAAAAAAATTTCTGTAAAAGGATAGTTGTTATAGGTTTTTAAAAAGGAATTTTTATATTTCTTCTTTAAAATTTCTATGGTATGAATAATGTGCTTGCAGGTCCCCAGTTTGTTGGTGCGAAAGTCAGGGCAACTGCAATGTCCCTCTTCATTTTTAAAATCTCTGATGGTTACCTGGTATTTTCTGCCGGAAGTTGAATAGAGTAAGTGAATGCCATGAGGATTTTCTGCCAGATCAAGACGATAGTCTTCCGAAAATGCTTTGTGCCGACGTTCTTTCAATACCCGTTTGATCATTTCTTTTCTTGTATAGGTATCAATTCTCAGTTCTTTATTATCGGTTTCTTGCAAATAATCACTGAGAAATAACAGGGAGGCTAACTTATGCGAGCAGGTTTCCGCCGGACTGTGGCAGTTGCATTGCTGCACCATTCTGTTATCGTCAACGGTTAGGATCACCTGAAAATCTTCGTATTCACCTGAGACATCAAAATGGTACCTGCCATTTTTGTGGGATTTTAAAACACATCTGTCATGGCTTAATAGTTTTTGTGCTTTTTCTAAGGTTGGTTTGTTTTGGCTGTAGTTTTTTAATATTTCATTTTGAGATGGGAAAATTGCATTTGATGACATTTGTATTTCCTTATATTGTTAAACAGCGGCATGAAAAATTATCATGCCGGTTTTAAATAAACAAGGAGTGATTTTAAGAATATTGCCCAAGTGTGTGGGAATCCTCAATTATATATCAAAGCTTAATTTCTAATTGTTTGATTAATTCTGCGGATATATTGTTGCTGACTAACCGCATAATGCTCTCTTGCGATTTTCCAAAACTTAGCAGATTAATACTGCCATACCAGGTAATTTTATTATCAATAATAGCAAATTTTTGATGTATAGCGGATTTAAATATAATGGTAGTTCCTTTTTCTCTTAACAATTTAAAAGTACTCTTTAATGATTTATGCCTGTTAGGATTAAAATCTTCTGCTGGCCGTGTAATAATGGTGATTTGTATTCCCTCTTCGGATAACAGTTCAAAAGTTTTAATCATTTCTAAAATTTTTTTTCTGGTAACATAAGGACTTACTATCAAAATATTATATTTTGAATTGTTTAAATCATTGAAATAAACTTGAAAAAAATCATTCCTGTTAAAAATTATATTTGAAGGAGAATCTTGTATATTTTCAGCTTTTACCTGATACCCAATCGAAGCATATCCTTTTAGTCTTTTTTCATACATTTTTTCTAACATTCTTACATGAAAATCTACATAATCAAATATCTGAACTTCTTTTTTCCCTTCATAAATGCGATGTAATCTGCCAGCATATTGGTGAAGCGTGCCTTTCCATGAAAGAGGCAACGTTAAAAAAAGTGTATCAAGCCGGGGTTCATCAAACCCCTCTCCAATATATGAACCAGTGGCGACCAATACCAATGGTTTAGACTGATTGGAAATATCTTTAAATACTTCTCTTGTCTTCTTCGTGCCCATGCCACCAGTTAATTTTATTACAGCTATTGATAATTTTTTCAACATTTCAGCGATAGTATCAACGTGATCTATTCGACTTGAGAGAATTAATGAATTCCGTCTCTTGTTATAGGAATCAACCACATCATCTACAATTAATTGATTCCTTATATCATCGTTAATCAATATTGATTTTATTTCTTGAAAGTTCAGTTTTTTATCAGTTTCAGATAATTTAAAAGATGTAAATCGAGGTATTAAATTATGCGAAAAGTTCCTTTTGGCTAACTGTTGTTTTGCATCTACCAAATATCTTATGGGTCCGCAATAGAAAAATATTATCGGATGATGCCCGTCGGAACGTATTGGTGTCGCAGTCAATCCGTATATGTATCTTGCTGATATATTTTTTAAGACTTGCTCAAAACTTACAGCAGGAACATGATGACATTCATCGACAATTACCATTCCGTATTTTTTGCCAACGTCTTTGATTGTATTGTTGTTTAGAGACTGAATTAATCCAATATCGACAATATGATTCAACTGCTTTTTTACACCACTGAATTGACCAATGATTTGCCTAGCGGGTTTGCGACCTCTTCGCTTGGGTAAAGGAGGTAACTCTTCATTAATTGTTAAAAATTGTGATAATCTTTCTAACCATTGATTCATTAGTTGTTTTCTGTGGACCAAAATTAAAGTGTTAATTTTCCTTAGGGCTATCAATTTTGCCCCAATTACCGTTTTGCCAAATGCCGTAGTAGCTGATAGAACGCCCATGTCATATTTAATTAATTCTTCCACCACATTTTCTTGCTGTTCTCTTAATTTACCATCAAAGCTTACATCAATTGGTTGTCCGCAAAAAGTCTCATTGTTTATTTTTATCTTTATTTTTTGCTTCTTAAGAAGCACGTTCAGTTCTTCTTCGCAACCTCTTGGAATTGCTAGATATTTTTCATAATTATCTGAGCAAGAAATAATTCGTGGTTTATTGAATGTGGGCAAACGCAAAGCCTGGTATTTAAAAAATTCAGGATTTTTAAAAGCAGCAAGCCGCTGTATATGGTTTAGTGCTTTCTGACTCAATCCGGTTTTATTAATAAATAGCATTGCTTCCCTGGTTAATTCCACTTTTAGTGGAAAATCCTTTTTTGTAAGATCCCCAATTCGTTGCCAGGGCTTCTCCGGTTCAAGTGATATGCTTTTTAAATTCCCTAATTCGCTCCCTGTTTTTAGGTTACCAATATAATGGTTTAGATTTTCTTTCGATATTTTAGGAATACTATTAAGAAAAGTCCACTGATCTTCGTAGACTAAATATTGCTCGTTTACAAAAACCGAATTACCTGATTTTCTTGCTTCTTTTTGCAATGGAAGTGCAATGAGATTTCCAAGCCCTCACTTGGGCATTGTATCTTGATTTGGGAAAAATCTATCATAACTTTTAAAAGAAATATTGTATCGGTGGTTCATTGAATATGTCAATAATAAAGAACCAAATTTTCGGGCTAGTATTGCTGATATTTTATCTTCAAAGAAAAACCAAGCATGTCCACCCATCCCGGATCTTGATCGCTCAATTGCTAGGGGAATTTTATGATCTTTACACACCTCTCTGATAATATTTATATCTTTTTGCCATCCTTCATCATCAAAATCTATTGCAAGGAAATAGCAATTTTCTTGGATTGTCATGGGATATAATCCAATTACTTGATTTCCCAATAAGTGCTGCTCAATAACTTTTTCTGTTAATGGGGCATAAGACCTGTGTTTACATTTTGAACATTTAATTTGTGGTTTTTGGCATATACCTGATACCCACTCATTCAGACAGACCGGAGAATAGCCGGATTGTTTCTTTTTATTTGTCCACCTTTTGGCGTAAACATCATCACGCCCTTTGAATAAAGACATAAATAATTTGATTTTTTGAGTTTTTAAAGAATGTTTATTGATTAGAGTTCTAAAATTTTGTTTATTAATTATTGTTGCGGATTTATTTGAGGGAGTATAATTGTTGGATGATTGATGTATCTTTAATTTGGCTTTTAATTTTTTATTTTCTTCAAGCAAGGAATTGTATTTTTTTAGAAGTTGTTGATAGGCTAAATTGTTCATGACAGGTTTGTTATTAGTTCCTTTGAAATATAAACTAAGTTTCTAACCATGTTGGCAAATTATTTTCAATTGATTTGTACCAAATTTCTTCATCTGCTAAAACCTGGTTGTTCTTCCATTGTGTTTCAAGCCAATCCTTAAGCTTTCTTGGGTTATCAAATTTATTATCAACCCCTATTTCAATAAAATTAATGAATTGGGTAATAGTTAAGGGGATAATTTTTGTTTTTCCCCCGTAAAGTTTGGTTTTCATTTTATTCAAATTAAAATAATGCGCTAAAGTTCCCTCACTTATTTTAGGGGCAATAAAAATACAGTATGTTTCTTTTTGGACTGCCTCTTTTGTTTTTCCAAAATGTCTGGGAACAGATTCATTTTCCATTCGGTATTGTGTATGACCGCTGGACATTGTTACTTCTGTTACAAGACAAAAATTTTCAAACTCTGATACGATGTCGGGTTTGTTGCCTGGTGCATAGTTTAGAGGCATACCATCTATATCCATGATAAAATTGCCGTCAATTCTCAATGCATAATTTAGCATAACCAAAGCACGCCACACGTTCCATTCCAGGAATAATGACGCATCTGCAATTTCTTTCTTTTTAATTTTTTGAAAAACAGCCAAAATTTCGGGCAGTATTTTGTATGACTTTATCTCTTGTTTTTGTTCGTTAATATTTTTGATTTTTATTTTCTGACTTAACTCGTCTAGTATGTCTTTTAATTCTTCAATACTTAAACTTTCATCTAATTCCGATATGCCGAGAGTTTTAATTTGTTTTAGTAATAATGCCTTATTGTCATTTAATAACAAGATGCTATTTGGATTAAATAAATAATTTTTAAAATCCTTTTCTGTTGAGAACTTTTTAGGTTCTCTTGGTATATTTTTCAATATATAATCTAACTCATTTTTCTTTTGAGGTGAGGCTATGAGCCTTAAAGTTTTTCTTTGAAATGTTACTAATTCTGTTGCTCTGATATATCTGACAAAAGCATCAGCATAATCTTTCATATTGGATGTTTTTGTTGCTATAAATTTTTTTAAACTGTCATCAGTGCTTTCTCGGGTTTTATACTTTTTCGTTTTAATTTCCTTTGCATATATTGAGTGTATTTCTTTAATAAAGCACTCTTTGACATACATTTTTCTACTGCCTTTAAAGTTTTTTGACTCCTTTCTGAACTTTAAAATTTTCTCTTTTACAATATTAAATCTTTGGTAGTTTGTTAATTGTAAAAAAAATATTGCAATTTCTATTTTTGATAAACTCCCCAAATCATTAATCAAGTGTAGCAATTCTAAATATGGCTTCACTTTAAAATTTGTTATTTTAGATTGAGTATGGTAAGGGGAGGGCAGTTGAAATTTTATTAATTGTTTAGTGAATATTTCATGGTTCCGTTTTAAAGAGATAAGCGATTGCCCTGCTTTTGTTAATTGGATTGAAGGAGATAAATCTACAAACCCTAATGCTTTCGGTGCTCTTGTTATTCTGTCCCTTGCAGCCAGAGCTGGGGCAGCCGGAAATGTTGCACCATCATAATAATCAGAATTAAATAATTTAATGAAAAATTTTTCTTGTAATTTTTTATTTCCTCTCCAGTTTTTGCCCTAAAATTTTTATGTAAAAGTTTAATTTCAGGGATTATTTTTTGAATTGTTCTGGGTGAAGTGAATCCAAATAGTGTTTTCGTTTTACTTAGATTTGCCGTTTTTACTCCCAAAAAACTTTATCATCAACAGCCATGGATTTTGATTGTAAAATATCTTTTCCGTCACTTAAATATTGTGAAATCCTGTTTTGTGATGTTTCAATTGATTGGGTTGAAATATCACATCCATAAAAATTACAGTTATTATTAATTGCAGCTATTGCAGCTGAACCACTCCCTAAAAAAGGATCGCAAATTGTAAAATTTTTCTCTGCACTGGCAAAGATCATTGTTTGAAACAATTCAACGGGTTTTTGGGTGGGGTATTTTGCCCGGTTAATTCTTTTAAATCGCCATACATCAGGGAAACTTCTGTTTCTGATTTTTCGATTGTTTTGATTTGTGGCAAATATTATATATTCATGCCGCCTTCTAAAATAATGGCCCATGCCGATATTTACCTTGTCCCAGGTAATAATATTTTTAACATTTAAAAATTTTCTTACGATATGGCCTAAACTCAACAAAGAATATGAATCAAACATAATATAGATATGACCAGTAGATTTTTTCAGGACCCTTCTGCATTCATTTAAAAATTTTGTATAGTTTTCTTCTGAATCCTCAAATTCTTTGAACCACTTACCATTTTCTTTCCCTTTTTCAGAATATTTCCCCACAATTCTACCTCGTCCTAATTTCAATTTATTGTTCATTCCCGAGTAGGCAGGATCTGTTGTGATTACATCAAGGCTATTTGAGGGTAATTTTTTTAAAAATGAAATTGCATCATCACGGTAGAGTTTTATTAAATTGTTTTTTGAATTATATTGAAATTCTGGTTTAATATTTTTTAATTTATGTTCAATTCGGTCTTCAGTACTTTCAATGAGTGGTAAAATAGTCTGAAAATATCTCTCAGAAATTTGTTCTTTCACACAAGGGATTTCCTTTTCAAGAATATAAGATTTTAGTTTTTTAGGGGATATTCCGAATTCCTTTGATATTTCTGAAGTTTTATACATCCATAGTCCTTTTTTGGTTTAAGATACAATTTTTTTAATAAAATTCATAAATTTCTAATGATAGAAAAACAATAGAAACGATGTAAATTGCTAATCAGTGTATAGTTGAATCTGTCAGACAGTTTCCCCAATCAACCTCTTTCGCATTTTTCAGATGAATCCACCGCAGGAGTATTTCAGGCTGTTTGTATAGTTCTTTTAGTTGCTTTCACTTCGTAGCAAATTAAAATAATCTATTTTTAGGTAAAAATAGATTATTCACCAATAAAATCTTCCTGTTGTTGTTCGACTTCTTTTAATTTCATTCGGTTTAAGTTTCGTTTCAAATCCTCTATTTCCTTTTTTAGTGAATCCATCTTGCTCTTATTTTTGGGAAACTGGTTTTGATTAAGCCCATGGTGCTTTGTCAGTTTTTCAGAAAAAATTAACGGTATTTCTGTGGGTTTACTATAAAATTCAAGGGTGGCGCCAGAAGGGCGATTAACCCCTGTAGAAACTAAAGAGGCTGATACGGTTATTTTTCCCGGGTTGACTGTAGATTGTACCAGCACCGGCGCAGTTCCCCATTCCACTGGCTTTGGATTGGCATTTATCTTTCCATTATTTAAAAGTCTTGCCGGTCCATCAATTTCAAACTGGATCCTCGAATTATTCAGTCGTTTTACATTTCCGTTATCGTCTGTAATAGAAGCAATCACAGTGATAAAATCCGATCCATTAGCGATCAGGCTCCTGGATGAATCTGCCAACTCCAGTTTTATTTTTGTTGGGCGCAAAGCCGGATTTTTCTCTTTTATAATAACCACCTGGTTGTCAATAATCCCTTCTGCAATTATTCCTTTTGTTTCTTTAAAGTGAAAAACATCTTTAAAAACAAAAGGTGGATGAGGCATTGCCCGTGAGGTATCTTTGTTTTGTCGCAATGTATCTGACTGATTAACAATTAATCGAATTGCATCACAATTACTATAAATCTGGACATTAGCACCGGAAACTGGAGACAACTCATTCGCAATGTACAACACTGGTTCTATGTCTGGATCTTTTTGGCTTTGAAAGAGATAATAGGAATATTTGGGTTGCCGAAAGACATCCATAATTCCACCGTAAAAGGGATCAGGGTGATAGCCGCGCTGATGATCAAAAGCATGCCATAAAGTACCACCAACATGCTGTTGGGGTGTTTTATATAATGATTCCCAACAGGTATAAATCATATCAGGTTTTTCATAATGATCAGCCTGTACCAATTGCGCTTTTTCGCCCCAGGAACGACGTATTCGACTGGTAGAATTCTGAGCGTTCCAGTCATCAACATTGTCGCCCCACTCCCGGGTAAAAACCGATCTCTCTTCAGCCTCATAGTCAAATCGATAGGCTTCATAATTTTCTGGTGTTGGCTTAATTACTTTCGTCCAGAAATAACCTTTGAAGGGATGGGAGTAAACCACATCATAAAATTCATTTCCCCGCGCATGTAAATCACAAACTGTGTAAGCACCTTGAAAGGGATACTCATCGTGAACTATCTGGTGGGCTTTTTCTGCAAATTCTATCGGGTAATAGGATTCATTGAGAATCGGCTCCCACATAATCACTGCGGGATGATTTCGATCTCGCCGGACCATATTTCGAATATTTTGATACACTCGCTTTTCAAAATCAGGATTGTCTTCATTCCAAAATTGCCAACCCGGAATAGCCACAATAAAAAAAAGTCCCAATTGGTCGCACGCATCCATAAAAGCAGGATCTGCCGGGTAATGCGCTGCCCTAACAATATTGCAACCGGCCTCTTTTAATAATTTTGCATCCCACCATTGCCCGGAATTAGGCAATGCATTGCCAATGTAGGCGTGATCCTGATGACGATTTGCGCCCATTAATTTTCCGGTATAAGGCTTCCCATTTAAATAGAACCCGTCCTTCCCTCGAAATTCAATGGTCCGTATACCAACTTTTTGTATAACGCCATCCAGAGGTTTTTTTTCCGAATTTAATAGCCGAATTTCCAAATTGT
>CAYTLS010000050.1:0-8709 GCA_964438745.1 uncultured bacterium | reverse complement strand
AAGGCGCATTGTCTAAAAAATAAACACTCATTAATCCTCGGATTCGAAAAATAACCCTGGCGAAAAGTGTGAAATATGTAATGGGTCTGTTTTTTTTGTGTTCTTCAAGTTGCTTTGGCCGCAATAATAAATGCAGGCAAGTGAATTGCAGACTTTTAAAATTTAAAAATGAGTCGCTATCACATAGATAAATAAACAGATTGTGTAATAATCGAATAATAATATTTTTTTGAAATTAAGCTTGCATATTGACGCCTAAAAGGAGATGGGGCTTTTGTTTAAATAAGTGAAGTCTATTTCCAGTAACCAACTTTTATTATTTAAGTGTCTCCTCAATATATTGTGCTGGCCCTAAAAAAAACACAAAATACGGTTGTGTTTTTAAAAATTCCATAATATATTTATTTCAGTTTTAAAAAATATATTCAGCAAATATTCAGAAAAAATTTAAGAATGTAATCGCTTTTTTAAAGTGGAAAATTTATAGGGTAGGTGTATATCTTATCACATAAATTTTTCTTTGTACAAGATTATGAGGAGAAGGGGAAATGTTTCAAAAAATTGTAAAGAGAAATCAGGAGGTGGTTTCTTTTGACAGTCAGAAAATCCAACAGGCAATTTTAAAAGCTGGCGAGGCAACAAAAGAATTTTACGAACCTACTGCAAAAAAATTAACCATGCGGGTGGTTTCCATGGCCGATGCCATGATCAATGATGAAATACCGGCGGTCGAACAGATACAGGATATTGTTGAGGAGGTTTTGCTGACGTCACCTTATAAAAAAACTGCAAAAGCTTATATTCTCTATCGCGATCAACATACTAAGATCAGAGAATTGGTCTCTGCCGCCAATGCAGATTTGGTAGAAAAATATATAGGCCAGACAGATTGGAAGGTCAAAGAAAATAGTAATATGGGGTATTCACTTCAGGGGCTGAATAATTACCTCGCCTCTGAATTGAGTAAGATCTACTGGCTCAATAATATTTATCCGGAAGAAGTAAAAAAGCGACATTTGGATGGAGATTTTCACATTCATGATCTTAGCCAGTTGTCCGTTTATTGTGTGGGATGGGATCTCTCTGATCTGATCCAGACCGGCTTTCGTGGTGTCAGTGGCAAGATCGAATCATCGCCGGCTAAGCATTTCGGCAGTATTTTAGGACAGGTTGTTAATTTTTTCTATACTTTACAGGGAGAAGCTGCCGGTGCTCAGGCCTTTTCAAATTTTGACACATTGCTGGCTCCTTTCATCTATTATGATCAGCTCTCGTATGATGAAGTGAAACAAGCCATGCAAGAATTTGTCTTTAATATCAATGTTCCTACAAGAGTTGGTTTTCAAACACCTTTTACCAATATTACGATGGATTTGGTCGTTCCGAAAACCCATGTGGATCAGGCTGTGATCATAGGTGGCGTTCCCCAGGAAAAATGTTATGGCGAATTTCAGACAGAAATGAACATGATCAATCGTGCATTTCTGGAAGTCATGGCCGAGGGCGATGCTAAGGAGCGGGTTTTCACCTTTCCGATCCCGACTTATAACATCACCTCAGATTTTGACTGGAACGATGAAAATATTGATTATTTGTGGGAAATTACCGCAAAATATGGGATCCCTTATTTTTCTAATTTTATTAATTCCGACATGAACCCGGAAGACGCCCGCTCGATGTGCTGCCGGTTGCGATTGGATAACCGGACG
Source organism: uncultured bacterium (assembly GCA_964438745.1). Lineage (GTDB taxonomy): Bacteria > Fidelibacterota > UBA2242 > UBA2242 > JAFGTP01 > JAFGTP01. The sequence continues at coordinate 7,000 of CAYTLS010000050.1, read as the reverse complement.
CTGGAAGCGCGGGGCGGCGGTCTGTTTGGCGCGCATCCACTTACCGGATCTATCGGCGTTGTAACGATCAATATGCCGCGATTGGGCTATGTTGCCAGGGATGAAGATGATTTCATTTTTCGTCTTGACAGACTTATGGATATTGCCAAAATCAGTCTGGAAATTAAACGTAAAAGCCTGGAGGTCTATACAGCCCAGGGGCTTTATCCCTATGTGAAGTTTTATCTTCGCAACATGTATAAGCGATTTAATAAATTCTGGCGGAATCATTTTTCCACCATTGGTCTGGTAGGCATGAACGAGGCGCTAATCAACCTTTTTGGACAGGATGTCGGGTCAGAGAAAGGACGTCATTTTACTCTCAGGGTAATGGAACACATGCGCGCTAAATTGATTGAATACCAGGAAGAAACCGGCAATAATTATAATCTGGAAGCGACACCGGCGGAAGCCACCTCCTTCCGGCTGGCCCAATTGGATAAAAAATTCTATCCTGATATAATTACCGCCAATGAAATAATGGGGCAACAAAAATCCGCGCCTTACTACACCAATTCCACCCAATTACCGGTGAATTTTACTGACGATATATTTGAATCCCTGGATTTGCAGGATGAAATTCAGACCAAATATACCGGCGGAACAGTGGTTCACCTGTTTGGAGGCGAACGTATCCATGAAGGGGAGACCGTAAAAAAATTAGTGCGAAAAATCTGTGAGAATTATAAACTTCCTTACTTTACCATTACACCGACCTTTAGTATTTGTCCAACTCATGGATATATTGCCGGTGAGCATTTTAAATGTGATAAGTGCGGGGAAACTACGGAAGTCTTTTCACGGGTCGTCGGATATTTGAGACCTGTTTCGCAATGGAATGATGGGAAAAAGGCGGAATATGATGTTCGTAATCTTTTCAAAATGGAAGACCTCTTGTCATGATTATCGGCGCTCTTCAGAAAACATCATTAATTGATTATCCCGGTGAAATATCAGCTGTTATTTTTACCAGGGGCTGCAATTTTCGTTGTCCCTATTGCCATAACCCCGAACTGGTTGACAAAAAAAGATATACAACGGCACTTGAGATTAATGAAGTACTGACCTTTTTGGAAAACCGGAAAGGGCTATTGGATGGTGTTGTGATCACCGGAGGCGAACCGACTATCCACGGGGATCTGCCGGAGTTTTTACTTAAAATTAAACAGATGGGGTACCTTGTCAAATTGGATACTAATGGCACAAATCCAGCAATGATGAGGAGGGTAATAGATCTCAACCTGGTTGATTATATTGCTATGGACTATAAAGCGCCCCTGGGGAAATATGCGGAAGTAGTCCGTTCAGAGGTTAATGTCCACCATATTGTCGACAGTATGGAGGTAATCAAAAATTCCGGGATCAGGTATGAATTTCGTACCACGATCGTCAAGGAATTACTAACTGCCGATGATGTCCAGACAATCAAGCATGAGATCGGTTCAGGAGAAAAATACTGTATACAGGAATTCAATCCAACAAAGACGCTGGATGAGGACTTCCTGCAATGCAGTACTTTTTCTCCTCAAGTTTTAAAGGATATCAGGGACGGGGCACAAAGACATTTTAAAATAGAACTCATTAGATAACATACTTGATACCATTTGTCTTAAGTCGAAGGGTTTGCTTACCGCAAGCCCTTCATTTGTTTAACCGGCATTATTTTTATGAATAATGCCGGCTAATACATATTTTGGGAAAAAAGGTATCAAACTTTTTAAGTATTCCAATAAAAACAACTGGAATTACAAAACAATATTTATTAGGTTTTAAGATATAGTTGGGAACCCAACAAAGACGGATAAACAGCTCAACTAAATGATCTATAAATGGAATAATGAATGACCGATAACAGAGCAACTAATTTTACTTTTAATATAAACAATAATCCGAATACAAGAATCGACAATTTTTTATCTGATCAATTAGAGCAATATTCCCGCTCAAAAATTAGTAAACTAATCAAGGATAAGGCGATTCTTGTGAACGACAGGCCTGTCAAACCCTCCTATAAACTTGTTGATAATGATCAAATACTGGTGAATATTCCGGCGGAAAAACCCAAAGATATTTTGCCACAGCAGATGGATCTTGATATTCTTTATGAAGATGAGCATTATATTGCTGTGAATAAAGCTGGTAATGTCTCCGTTCATCCCGGTGCCGGTATCAGTGATGGTACATTGGTCAACGGACTGATGTATTATACAAAAAATTTAAGCAGTGCCGGTGGCTTTGAACGGCCGGGATTGGTTCATCGGCTGGACAAAGATACTACCGGCGTACTGGTCTGCGCGAAAAACGATGAGGCCCACTGGAAACTAAGCGAATTGTTTTCTGAAAGAGAGATTTACAAAGAATACCGCACGATTGTCTGGGGACATCCCAATTGTGACCGGATTATTACCCAGCCGATCGGCCGCAGCATCAAAGACCGGAAAAAATATAGTGTCCGGGATAAGGGGAAGCCAGCCAGAACCGAATATGAGATAATACAAAACTGGAAAATTTTTTCCCTGCTGAAAATAATTCTGCACACCGGTCGGACGCATCAGATCCGTGTCCATATGAAATATTGTCACGCACCGGTAGTTGGGGATTCCGGCTATGGCAATGATAATGGCCGAATGAAAGGATTAAATCAATTTAAGCGGGAAGTATGCCGGGAAATTCTAAAAATCGCCAGCCGGCAGATGTTGCATTCCCATAAAATAGCCTTTCAACATCCGTTTACGGATCAAAAAATCGAAATTGTGGCGCCCTTACCAAAAGATTTTAACAAGGTCATAACCATACTGAATGAAAATGAGGATTTACTCATTGGATATTGAACGATCAATTGAGACATTTATAAAATACTTGGGTAATGAGCGGAATTATTCTCCGCTGACAATGGAAAATTATCATCGCGATCTGAACCAGTTTGTTGATTTTTATCGGGATTTTTACAATCAAATAGCCGTTCACCCCCAGGATATCACTAAAAAATCAATCCGTCACTTTGCCGGCAAGATGAATGAGACGGGACTAAAGAATACCACAATTTCCCGGAAAATTGCTGCGATCAAGAGTTTTTTTAAATTTCTGATTTCTGAAGGTGTCATCAGGAAAAATCCGGCAGCAGGAATAAAAAGTCCCAAAACCGAAAAAAAATTGCCTATCATTGTGTCGTCGGAAAAAATTGCGGCGGCGCTGGAGAAATTTACAAAAGACACTTTTCAGGAAACCCGCAATCGCCTGATCCTGGAACTTTTTTACAGCACCGGCATACGTCTCGGAGAATTGGTCAATATTTCGATGAAAGATATCAGAATAAAAAAAGGCCGGATTCGCATTTACGGGAAGGGCCGTAAAGAGCGGATTGTTCCCTTTGGTAGACTTGTTGCAGAAGCGATGGAGAGCTATCAAATGAAGAGAATTGAAAAGTTTGGAAAAATCAATCAGCAAGCGCCATTATTTCTAAGTAACAGAGGGAAACGACTTTCACGACAAATGATCCAGGTTATTGTTAAAAAAACTTTAGAAGAGGTATCTGAGCAGTTGCATCTCAGCCCCCATGTATTACGCCATTCCTTTGCCACGCATATGCTTGACAGGGGAGCAGAATTACTGGCGGTCAAAGAAATATTGGGACATGAGAGTCTGTCAACAACACAATTGTACACTCATTTGCAAACCAATCAGTTGCAGGCGCTGTACAAAAAAGCTCATCCTCATGGTTAACCATAAAAAAAGGAGAAGATTATGGATTCCGAAATTACTGTAAGACACCACGAATTACCGGAAAATGTTAAAGAGTATGCAAAAAGTGAAATGGCGGTATTGAAAAAATACCATGACCGAATTATGAACGCCAAGATGGTTCTCGACAGTCAAAAAGAAGGTGAAATTGCCGAGTTGACTTTTCATATAACAGGGAAAGATTTTATTGCCAAAGAGACCACGGATAATATTTCAAAATCAATTGACCTGGTGGTTAAAAAAGCCTCAAGGCAATTGAAAAAGTATGTCGAAAAACGGAATAATCAGTAATGAGCCTCACTGTTGAAAAGATTTTTAAGGATAATAAAGAAAATCTGAACCTTCATCTGATCAATGCTGAAGGAAATATGGAAAATGAAGTGGTTTCTTCCCGCTTGAATAGGCCTGGTCTGGAATTAACCGGTTTCTGGGAATATTTTCAGAAAGAACGGGTACCGGTTTTTGGTATGAAAGAAAAAAAGTATCTTGCCACTGTCTCCATCGATAAAAAGAAAAAAATATTCACAAAACTTTTCAGCAGTGGTATCGCCTGTGCCGTCTTTGCTCATGGAACTAAACCGGAAAAATATATCCTGGAATTGGCAGACCTTTTTAAGATCCCCATCATTTATTCAGAACTGTTGACAGTAAATGTAATTAGAGCACTCATGGAATATTTAAGCTGGGAGTTAGCGCCCCGCAAAATAGTTCATGGAACTCTTGTTGACGTATATGGTGTGGGCTTGCTGATCACAGGCCGGAGTGGAATTGGCAAAAGCGAAATCGCCCTCGATCTGGTGGAACGCGGCCACCGGTTGGTTTCTGATGATTCTGTCAATATCATTCGCCGGGCGGATAATGTTTTGATCGGTACCGGACGACATTTACTGGAGCATCACCTGGAAATTCGCGGCATTGGGATTATCAATATTGCCAGTATGTTCGGTGTTCGCGGTATTCGTAAACAGAAAAGGATCGAAGTCAAGATCAATCTGGAAGACTGGGATGAGAATAAGACCTATGAGCGAATCGGTGCTGTAGATAAAAAAGAGCAATTACTTGGTGTTGAGGTTCCGCTGGTCAATCTGCCGATCTATCCGGGAAAAAATATTACCGTTATTGCCGAAACAATTGCACTTAACCATATGCTGAAGGTTTATGGAAAAAATGCGGCCAAGGATTTTGAAAAAATGCTGGAGTTAAAAATCAAGGAAAAACGGAAAAAACGCGGATTGGAAAATTATTTAAAGGAAGATTTTGAATAATAGAAATTCTCTTTTGATAATTGACATGAATTGTATAAAATTGGAATTAATTTTGTTTTGATTAATAAGAAAGGATAAATATGGAAAAATATTATTTTACTTCAGAATCCGTGACTGAAGGACATCCTGATAAAGTTTGTGACCGGGTATCCGATTCTATTCTGGACTCCCTGCTGCAGAAAGATCCGGAAAGCAGGGTTGCCTGTGAAACAATGGCAACCACCGGAATGATCATGATTGCCGGTGAAATTTCAACCAATGCTTATTGTGATATGCAAAAAGTTGTTCGCCAGGCCCTCAGAGATATTGGATATACTGACTCCTCTTATGGCATTGATGCTGATGACTGTGCTGTCCTGACCTCGATCGACGAACAGAGCCAGGATATTGCTGTTGGTGTCAATGAAGAAAAAGACCATGAACAGGGCGCCGGAGATCAGGGAATGATGTTTGGGTTTGCCTGTAATGAAACGCCGGAACTAATGCCCCTGCCAATATTGCTCGCCAACAAACTAACCAAACAACTTACAGACAAACGGAAAGACGGGACGTTAGAATGGTCCCGGCCCGATGGAAAATCCCAGGTTACTGTGGAATATATTGACGGCAAGCCAAATAAAGTGACAAAGGTCGTTATCGCTGCTCATCATAGTGCTGATGTCAGCCGTGAAAAACTGGAAAAAGAGATCAAAGAGTATGTAATCCAACCGGTTTGCGGTGAATACCTGACAGATGAGACGGAATATTTTATTAATTCAACCGGTATATTTGTGGTTGGCGGCCCGAAAGCCGATGCCGGTTTGACCGGTCGTAAGATCATTGTTGATACCTATGGTGGGATGGGACGTCACGGCGGTGGTGCTTTTTCCGGAAAAGATCCGTCAAAGGTTGACCGTTCCGGTGCTTATGCGGCCCGTTATATCGCGAAAAATATTGTCGCTGCCGGACTGGCAGATAAATGTGAAGTGGAATTGGCATATTCGATTGGTGTTGCTGAACCGGTTTCACTCTATGTTAATACTTTTGGTACCGGCAAGGTTGATGAAAAAGAACTTGAAGATGCTGTCCGCAAAATATTCCCCACAAAACCGGGTGATATTATTAACCATTTGAAATTAAAACGGCCCATTTTCAAGAAAACTTCCGCCTATGGACATTTCGGTCGTGAATTACCGGAATTTACATGGGAAAAAACTGATAAAATTGATGAATTAAAAAAGGTTTTTAAGTAATGAATAAAGATTATAAAGTAGCAGATATAAATTTAGCTGATTTTGGACGTCGAGAAATTGAGATCAGTGAGCATGAAATGCCTGGATTGTTATCCCTGCGCAAAAAATATGGGGACGAAAAGCCCTTAAAAGGCGCACGGATCACCGGATCATTGCATATGACTGTTCAGACAGCTGTGCTGATTGAAACACTCGTGGAGCTTGGGGCAGATGTTCGCTGGGCTTCCTGCAATATATTTTCAACCCAGGATCATGCCGCCGCCGCCATTGCCAAAGCAGATATTCCGGTATTTGCATGGAAAGGTGAAAGCCTGGAAGAGTATTGGGAATGTACACTGAATGCGCTCTCATTTCCGGGTGGCAAAGGCCCTAATCTGATTGTTGATGACGGAGGAGATGCAACCCTGCTGATGCATATGGGCTACAGGGCTGAAGATGATGCTTCCATATTGGATAAAGAAGCCGGCAGCGAAGAAGAACAATGCATACTGAATTTACTGAAACGGGAACTAAAAACTGATCATGGTAAATGGCATCGGTTTGTTAAGGAGCTCAAAGGAATTTCCGAAGAGACAACAACAGGTGTTCACCGCTTATATCAGATGATGAAAAAAGGTGAACTACTGGCACCGGCGATTAATGTTAATGATTCGGTTACCAAATCAAAATTTGACAATCTTTATGGTTGTCGCGAATCACTGGCCGATGGTATTAAAAGAGCCA
>CAYTLS010000049.1:0-8723 GCA_964438745.1 uncultured bacterium | reverse complement strand
TATACGGCTGTAAAGAAAAAAGTCTATGGGAATCAAGCGGTGGACTTTCCACCCCACTATCTTGAGGATTTTGAGGAAATCGAAATGTCTGGTGAATCCATAACTGATCTATCCGGCGCAGAATACTGTAAATATGTCAAAAAATTATACCTCAACAACAATGATATCACCGATGTAACGGAATTATTGACTCTTGAATATTTGGAAGAACTTTATCTTTCCAACAATCAAATCGGATTTATTGACGCTCTGGAAAATCTGGAAAACCTGAAGATTCTAGATATTTCCTTTAATGAGATTGATGATATTAGTCCATTATTAACTCTTGAAAAATTACGCTATGTTAATTTACTGGGAAACAATATTCCAAAAGCACAAATTCAACATTTGCGAGAGAATGATATTTTGATCGTAACCTGATTTTATTTTCATATTATCCTGTAAAGCCTTCTGGTCATACCGATTCCTTTATAATATTTGAACTAAATAAATTTATGGTTATATTCCTATTGCTATATCACAACTAAATAGGAGGAGAAATGAGAAGAAAAAACTTATTGAGTTTAATGTTGCTTGCGGTTATGATTTTACTCGCTGCTTGTTCTTCGGACAAGTATAATGTGGGCGAAACATACCATGGCTTCAAACTGGTTAAAAAAGAATTTATCAAGGAAGTCAATTCCGATTGTTATTATTTTGAACATGAAAAGTCAGGAGCAAGATTATTAAAAATCGCCAATGATGATCCTAACAAAACCTTTTGTGCGACGTTTAAAACCCTGCCGCAAACCGATTGTGGTACACCGCATATTCTGGAACATTCCGTGTTGAACGGGTCCAAAAATTTTCCTGTTAAAAGCCCCTTTGATCTATTGGCAAAAGGCTCATTGAATACCTTTTTAAATGCCATGACCGGTGGGGATATCACCTTGTATCCGGTGGCCAGTATGAATGACAAGGATTTTCAGAACCTGATGCATATTTATCTGGACGCGGTATTTTTTCCACGAATTTACGATGATCCCCGTATTTTTGAGCAGGAAGGCTGGCATTATGAATTAACAGACGAAGATGAACCGGTTATTTACAAAGGTGTTGTATACAATGAAATGAAAGGCTCTTTTTCCGACGCCAATCGTGTCCTGGGATACCACATTAATAAAAATCTGTTCCCCAACAATACTTACGGCTATTCCTCGGGCGGTTATCCACAGGCCATTCCGGAACTGAGTTATGAGGAATTTTTAAATTTTCACAGAAGATTCTATCATCCCACCAATAGTTATCTCTACCTTTATGGGAACTCCGATCTGATGGCGGATCTGGAATTCATCGACCGCGAATATCTCTCACAGTTTGAACAGCTGGATAAACGGGCCAGCATTGAACCACAAAAATCCTTTTCTAACATGAAAAATGTGGTTGAATACTATCCGGTTTCTGAAAATGACGATCTGGCAAATAAAACCTTTCTGGCAATGGACTGGGTTTATGGCGCCGGTGATGATCAGGAACTTACTTTTTACCTGGATATTTTATCCGAAGCATTGGTCAACCATGAATCAGGCCCTATTAAACTGGCCCTGCAGGAAGCCGGTATTGGACAGGATGTCAGCGCCTATACATCGGGGAATAAACAAAATACCTTCCAGATTACTGTTAAAAATGCAAACCTCGCTGATTTGGATAAGTTCAAAACGATTATTCAGGAAACAATGACCACAGTGGCTGAAGAAGGCATTGACAAAGATGTGATTGAAGGAATCGTCAACCGCATGGAATTTCGACTTCGCGAAGGAGACAATCCACAAAAAGGCTTGACCTACCTTTTTCAATCACTGCCAAGTTGGTTTTACGCCGGTGACCCTTTTCGGAGCCTAAAGTGGGAAAAGCCACTGTCCGAAATGAAAGCCGGTCTGGAAGCGGGCAAACTGGAAGAATTACTCCGAACCGCTTTTCTTGAAAACACCCATTCCCTGGCAATTGCATTAGTACCAAAGCCAGGCCTTCAAAAAGAGCGCAATCAGGCTGAAGCCGAAGAACTGGCCGACTACAAAGCATCACTCAGCGATGAAGAAATCGATGCCTTAATAGAGGAAACTGAAGAACTGATCGCCTTTCAACAGGAAAAAGACAGCCCTGAAGATCTGGCCAAAATACCTTTACTAAAACTGGAAGACATCGGCAAAGATGCCGAATTCTATTCCATTAAAGAAAAAGATGTCCATGGAACAACCGTCTTGCATTATGAAACATTCACCAATGACATTATCTATTCTAAACTCCTGTTTGATGCCCGCGTAGTTACCCGGGAACAGATTCCTTACCTGGCGCTGCTGGCGGAATTGCTGGGTAGTCTGAATACAGAAAACTTTAGTTATGGCGAATTGGATAACGAACTGAATAAGCATACCGGTAGTTTTTCTACTTACATTACCACTTATCTGGAAGAAAACAATGACGAAAAAATGATTCCAAAATTTGTTATTAATTCCAAAGCAATGAATCTGAAAGCCAACAAATTATTTGAATTAACAAATGAAATCCTTACGGCCTCCAAACTGGCTGATAAGGAAAGGCTCAGAACTCTGTTGACCCGTCATCAATCCCGGGAATATGCTAATGTAATGCGTAACGGCATCGGCGTGGCAATGAACCGCCTGAGTTCCTATTATTCAAATGCCGGCAAATTCGCCGAATTGACCAGGGGCTACAGCTATTATCTATTTGTAACCGATTTACAGAAAAACTTTGATAGCAAATATGATGAAATCGTAAAAAATCTGTCGGAAGTTTCCAAAGCCCTGTTTATAAAAGACAACCTTTTGGCGGCAGTAACCTGCTCAAAAACCGACCTGGCGATTTACAGCAGTGAATTGCACAATTTCATCCATGATATACCAGACATGGCACCGGTAAAAACCGGGTGGACCTTCGATTTTGAAATGAAAAACGAAGGCTTGATGACACCCTCCAAGGTCCAGTATGTCACCAAAGGCTATAATTTTAAAAAACTGGACTATGATTATAATGGACACATCCGCGTTCTCAATCAAATTCTCTCCCGTGGCTGGCTGACACAACAACTCCGTGTGATCGGGGGCGCCTATGGTGGTTTCAGCGGCTTTTCCGAAAGCGGCAACACCTATTTTGCTTCTTATCGTGATCCCAACCTGAAAAAAACCATAGAAAATATTGATGCCTCACCGCAATTTCTGCAGGATTTTGATCCCTCTGAAGATGAAATGACCCGTTATATTATCGGTACAATTTCACGGATGGACCAGCCCAAATCACCTTCACAGGAAGGGAATACTGCCCTCTCATTATACATGGAAAAGGCAACTAAAGCAGAAGTCCAAAAAATACGTGATGAAGTTTTGGCTACTACTGCGGAAAATATCAGCGGCATGTCTGATTTCGTGCAGGATATTCTCGATAACAGCGGACTTTGCGTATATGGTAACGAAGAAAAAATCAAAGCACAGGAAGAATTATTTAAATCCACCGTTCAACTTAAATAATTTCAATCCCAAACAGTTATTAAAAGCCTTTCGAACCATTCGAAAGGCTTTTTTATATCCCCCTATTAATTATAAATTTATACGATTTTTACAAATATCATCAATGAAAAGTGGAAATATTCGAATCATTTGCTTAATTTTCACCTCTTAATGTAATAATTTAAAATATGGTGAAACTTGAAAGACCCGAAATCCTTTTCCAGAAAACTGGATACATTGTTGACAAAAATTGGCAAAGATGCCACGCATGAAAATTTTATTTCCTCAATTCTTAATGAATTAGTAGAAAATTTTGGTAAAGAATTGCAAATAACAGATGGTTGTATCTATGACCAGCGGGATAAAAATTTTATTCGTATTTATGCAATCCACAATCATCACTGGCAAGCAAGGATCAGTATGGATTCGCGATCAATACAATTGTTGAATAAACATGGCAGTTATATTTTTGATGATCCGGAATTACGTCAGGAATTTGTCCAGGATGACACAACCTACCGAATTCCGGCTGCGGTAACGATCAATACACCGGAACGGGAGTTATTAATTGTTTTTGGGTTGGAAGAAGGATGGATCCGGGAAGAAATTTCTTTATTTATTAATGCCTTTCAAATGGCGCTCAGTTTCAGACTTTTTTCTGATATTATGGATACCGAATTGGAAAAGGCTGTGCAAATCCAAAAGAGTTTACTGCCCCGCTCAGCCCCGAAAATTCCGGGGTTTGATGTTTATGGCCGCTCTATACCCACTATTATTGTCGGGGGTGACTTTTATGAATATTTTGAATCCGATGAAGGATTTCTCGGTCTCAGTATTGGTGACGCCAGCGGTCACGGATTTCCGGCGGCTTTGTTGGTGCGTGATGTTGTTGTCGGACTCAGAATGGGTCTTGCCAGCCGCTTCAAACTGGCCTATATCATCAAAAAACTTAACACCGTCATTCAGAAAAATTCCTTTGCCAGTAACTTTGTTTCTCTCGTATTGGGAGAATTTGAAAAAGACGGCCACTTCTTTTATGTCAATGCCGGCCATCCGGCACCTTTCATCATCAAAAATGATCAGATCATCGAATTAAAATCCACCGGTATGGTGATGGGATTTTTGAAAGACCTGGAAGTTCAGCGCTCTCACGTCCAAATGGAAAAGGAGTCGGTCATGGTGATGTACACAGATGGAATTATCGAACGCACTAATATTGAAGGCGAGCAATACGAAATAAGCCGCCTGCAAACTCTGGTCAAAGAAAACCAGGATAAAACTGCCGAAGAAATCGTATCCCTCATCTATAGAGATGTTTACCGCTTTGGCGGTTCTATTCACTGGGAAGATGATGCAACAGTGGTGGTGATTAAGCGGGTGTGATTAAAATTTACTTATGCACCTGGAAATTAGCTGTTCGGATCAATTCCGATTCTTTCCAGGCGTTGGGTTGCCAGGCCCGCACATAAATCATCGGATTCTCCGGCTCAAAATCAATCAGCAGAAACAGATGCCCTTCGTCGGCATAGGTGGTAGAAAAATAATTCTGCCGCATTTCCACTCCATAGACATCGGGGGCATTATTTTTACGAATAATATCAAAAGAGGCGAAATCCAGGAAGATATCCTTTTGTGCCTTAAAAATCTGCTGCTGACGATTTATGAATTCATTCTTTTTTAAGCGCAGATATTCGTAATCCGGTTGATCTTTATTTTTGGTATACATGTTTTCCGGATTAAATTCCTTTTTTTTGATCTTACGACCAACGATTATCAGGGCATCCTCGGCAAAAAACTTATCAACGGTTTCAATATCCCGGGTGATATAGGCGGTACGATACTTTTCTATAAATTTTATGATCCGTTGACGATTATACCAGTCATCCACAAGATCGCCTTCCCGCACGAACCGGTCATAAAGGTTTTCATTTATTGCAACATTGATGTCTCTCAGTTTTCCATCCACAGAGAAATCCAATACCAGGTATTCCGTTGACTGTTTTTGAATCGATGGATAACTATGCAACATACGAACGCGTCGCAGTTCCCAGCCGTCATCATAGGCAAAGAGTTGCATCTCTATCTTTTGATCCTGGACCGATGGGTTATTAAAATTAACATAATTAAGAATTTTACTCTTCAGGAAAGAATCATTCGCGTATACGTCTTTTATAGTTGTCGCATCTTTGTTTAGAATTTCTAAAAATTCTATCGTATTTTTAGCAATAGTCTCATTGGGAGATTTCGCTTCTTCGCTAAGTATAGATAGATCGTAATCACTGTCAAAAGTTGTTTCATAAAAACGATTGGCCTCAGAAAAATTATGCGCTGTTTTCAGTGCGGGTGGTTCACCGGAAATATCCACCTGTTTCAGGGATTTAAAACGCGATTTTTTAACAAGGTCCCAAAGTTGGTTCACGGCAGCATATTCCTGGCGGCATTCGTAATAGGAATATTTTATACTTAATCCCAACTGATCAAACTCCCGACTGCTCCCTAATAATGTGAAGGCAGCCTTGCCATCCTTAGCCTGAACAGAGACCTGGTTAGAGCCATCCCAGAAACGAAAATCCAGCACTGTTACCGGTTCATCTTTATAAGTGACATCCAGCGTCACTTCACGTTCTTTATCTGAGATAATCTCGTTGCCAGTGTATTTAAAATCGATATCCAAAATAATCTCATTGATCAGGCTGGGGATCTCGTTGGTGTAATTGATATCCTCATAAATAATGTTTTCATAGGGCAGTGAATTTAATAAAATCGATGAAAAATAGTATAATTTCAGGGCATAGGCAAAATTTTTCGCTTCCTGGTATTCACGGGCTTTTGATACGATTTCATGAACCAATTCAATTCTTTCCTGGAAAATCTTTTCTACTTCACTCTTTTTCAGGTAGCAGAAAACATAAAAGGTGCCCTCTTCCTGTGGCTTTTTTATAAAATTTACATTACGCAGAGTTGCTGTAGAATAGGAATTGAGGATTTTCTCGGTGGATTCCGTTACTTCCTCATCCTCTTCTTTAATCTTCTCCGTGTAAGAACTGAAAATGTTGACTGCTATTTGTTTGGTTAGTTCTGACAAAGCTTCATCCTGTGCCTCGTTAATAATTTGTGAGGTTCCGCTGCCATAATAAAACTCACCGGAATTGATTATAGATTGCTCCGTAATTTTCATCTGCGCCGATGAGGTCACGGTCAAAATCATGATTGCCCATATCAGTCTCTTCATGCTAAACTCTACTGTTATTTCATTAATATACATTTATTCATTTTTATAAAATTGCCAGCTCTCATTTTGACAATATAAACACCACTGCTGAATTGTGACGCGTTCCAAACTGTAGAATATTGCCCGGCTTGCTTGGATTCATTTACCAAAGTATAAACCTTCTCACCCTTCATGTTAAAAATCTCTATTGTCACATCATTATTTTCAGATAAAGCATAGTTGATCTGGGTGGTGGGATTAAATGGATTGGGAAAAGCGTTACTTAATTCAAACTTACCGGGAATGATACTGATATTACCATATTGATCTTCTAACTCCTGTTTACTTCCATACACAACGCTAAAGTCCATCTCTTTGCTGCGTCCGCGAAATTCCACCGGATTTGATAGTTTTAAATTATAGACAAGTTTCACATTTTTATCGATCAGAACAATTTCCTTTGAATTATTTAAATTTTCCATACCCCCAAAATACAATGATATTTTTTGGCCGGGATGTACATTGATCAGTTTGAAATCCCAATGATCAAGGGGCCGAACCGGATGAAAATCTTTGGCTATTTTTCCAGTATCACCTATAAAACAAAGTCCCGGCTGTCCCGGCATTAAAGGGGGTAAGTGCCGGTCATATTGATCAGCGCCAGCCTTTGCGGAAATATGCTGACCCAGCACATAATCGCCGACCGTTTTATCATCCCGCTGCATGGATATATTGATTTGCCAATCAGGCGATTTCACAGATTCTTTGGCGACAGTTGCTATTTCCCGACTGTGCATGGTCAAATTACCATCATTTTCAACATAAACAGCGTAGCCCGCAAAGGATTTCAATTTATCCGCTTCCTGCCATGCCCCATCATATTTCCATAGTTCAAATTTTCCATTATCAAAATCTAAATGATTGGAAAATATTGTAAAGGGATAGGGATTGCCAATAATATTCCAGCCTGTTTGCAAAGGAATTTGTAGCGGATCTGCGATCGGCATGGTACGCCCCGGAGCACTTTTCAGATATAGTTCAGCTTGTGTGGTAATCATCGCATACCCCCGCCCAATTAATATTTTACTAAAATCAGAGTATTCCAACCAGGCGTTTTGACTATTATCAAAGCTATATAAACGAATTTTAGTATTATCATAAGGATACAATTCATTATTGCTGAGAAACTGATCCACATCATTACTTTCCTGAATCAGCGGAATGGCAAACAGCCGATAATCCGACACATCCTTTCCCCTGTTAAAAAGTATATCGTCATTGAGTCCATCAGGACAGAATACAGAGACGCGTTGCAACTCCGTTTCATTGCTGTGGCCATTGCTATCGATTGCAGTAACAAAATATTCCAATCCCATTTCAGTAACATTGACAGCGGGAATTTCAAAATAAAAATTTTGTCCATCGGTCGTATTCATGGGTTGATTGGAAAAATTATGCTCATCACCTGTTCGGACAAATATCGCCACTCTGTTCAGACCCGACGCATCTGCCGCATGTACCTCTATCCTTTGGGCAACATTTTTTTCCCAAACCAGATCATGATTGGTTACAGCCACTTCCGGCAAAAAGGTATCCTGGATCGTAAAGGGGGCATCGCTTATATCTCCATAAAGATCTCCTGGATTTGCATCCGGCTGGTTATCAACAGAAACCTTAATGATACAATTATCACTGAGAAGATTTGGAACTTTCCAACGATGGTGTTCACCACTAATTTTTCTTGCAATATTTATCCAGTTTTGCCCGCCATCCATAGTCAGATCAAGGCGAACCTGGTCAACATTATCCGTCCACCATTGGATATCAATTTCATTCCCTACCTCCAGTTGCTCACCCCCATTTGGATAGGTCATGTTTATTCCCTGCTCAACATTAAAAACCTGTTCCGGTGCAAACTTGGAACCTGCAAAATTATGATCAATTGATTGCACAGACCAATAATATTCTCCCGGAGGCAGATTAGCAATATATTCATACCGCTCCTGGTT
>CAYTLS010000048.1:0-8779 GCA_964438745.1 uncultured bacterium | reverse complement strand
TTGCCCTTATATCAGGCACAATTCTTTACTTATTATTCAGTTTTCTCGATGTCCTAATGATTCCGGAAAAAAGCCACATTTTCCTGGGATTGAGATTTTTTATAGTTTTGCCAACCGCTCTTTTTACATTGGTGTTGAGTTTCCGAAAAATTTACAAAAGAATCAGTCAGCCCGCTCTATTCGTTACCAATTTTATCAGTGCCATTGTTATTATAATCATGATTATTATTGCCCATCCACCAGTCACCTATCTGTATTACGCCGGAGAAATACTGGTTATTATTTTTGCTTTTACCTTTAGCGGAATGCGGTTTATTTGGTCTCTGGCGCTGAGTATTCTGATCATATTGATCTACCAACTATCAGCAATTGTCAATAATACTCCCCTCATTTACATTATCAATAATAATTTCTTTTTTATCTCAGCTAATTTTCTGTCGCTCACTGCTGCTTATATTATTGAATCCACCATGCGCAATGACTTTTTGCAATCAATCCTGCTTCAAAAAGAAAAAAATAAAGTTGTAGAACTTAATAAAAATTTGGAGGAAAAAGTCGCTCAGAGAACCCGGCAGCTAGAATCAACCAATCAAAAACTACAAACGGAACTTTCTCACAGCAACCAGTTAAGGAAAGAACAGGAAGAATTACAGAATCAACTGATTCATTCACAAAAAATGGAGGCTATCGGACAATTGGCCGGAGGTGTCGCCCACGATTTCAATAATCTTTTAACTGTTATTAATGGCTATGCGGATATTATCATGTTTACCACTGAGCCGGAACATCCACTTTATGAACCGGTCGAGCAAATCCTGGAGGCTGGAAAAAAAGCCGCCGATCTGACCGCTCAGTTGCTGGCTTTTGGCCGTAAACAACTTCTGCATCCGACGGCAATTGACCTGAACATACTGATTAAAAATTTTGAAAAAATGATTAAAAGTGTTATCAAAAATGATGCAATCATTACTTTTAAATATTCTGATAATCCCATCAGCATAAATATTGATGCCAGACAGATGGAGCAAGTCTTATTAAATCTGGTTCTTAATGCAAAAGATGCAGTTCGGGAGCGGGGCACAATTACGATAGAAACTTCAAAAATTACAATTAATAAAAAAAATTCTACCAAATTTTCTAAAGATACAACCGGGGACTATGCAATGATATCAGTCAGGGATACAGGTATCGGCATGGATCAGGAGACCGTCAATCATATTTTTGATCCTTTTTATACAACAAAAGAATTGGGCAAAGGTACCGGGCTCGGACTTTCCACAGTTTTTGGCATAATCCTGCAAAGTAAGGGGAATATATATGTTACCAGCGAAAAAAATATTGGGACAGAATTCCGGATTACTTTCCCGACGGTAGAAACTCCTATTGATATCCAGCTGGAAAAAGCCATAGAACCGGAACAGAATTTTTATGGAAAAGGCTTGATTCTGCTCATTGAAGACAATGAAGAAGTGAAAAAATATGTCAAAAAGACTCTCAACCACTTCGGCTATGAAACTCTGGAAGCCAAAGATTATCATGAGGCCACGCGTATCTTTGAAAAATTATACTTCAATATTGATTTGGTTATCAGTGATGTTATGCTACCAGGAATCAGTGGCGAAAAAATACTTGAATCTTTTCTGAAAATAAAATCAGATCTTAAATATATTCTTATTTCCGGGTATACTGATTCAATTCTGGACAATAAAAAGCACATCACTCAAGGTAATTTTATCCAAAAACCCTTTTCACGTGAACAATTGATGGAAAAAGTAACCTTTCATTTATCCAAAACTCATTAAAATTAAGAGGAATAATTCTACCATGCCTGAACTTCCTGAAGTTGAAACAATTGTACGCGGTCTAATTATTCAAATGCAGACCCCTATTATTACTGATGTAACAATCTATTTTAGCAAAATAATCGCTGATCACCAGCCTGACGAATTCCGCGACAGGGTAATTGGCAAACGGATAATAAAGATTACCCGACGGGCCAAATATATTGTATTCCATTTATCTGAAAATTGGTACCTGATTTTGCATCTGCGCATGACCGGCAAGGTAATCATCGCGCGAGATGGCCAAAAAGCAAGCAGGCATGATCACCTGGTGCTCCATCTGGATAATGGCACCCAATTATTCTACAATGACACACGCAAATTCGGACGATTTTACCTGACCCAAAATCCTGCGGAAAAATTGGGTAAATTAGGTCCGGAACCCTTAGGTGAGGACTTTAAATTTAAAGAATTTTCCCGAAAACTTAAATCTACTCAACGCATAATAAAAGCGGTCTTGCTGGACCAGACCTTTGTGGCGGGGATGGGCAATATCTACACAGATGAAGCGCTCTTTGAAGCCGGTATCCATCCGGAACAACCGACATCGACACTCTCCCGGCAAAAGCAGAAAAAACTATTTACCGCCATACAGAATGTTTTACGGAAAGGGATTCAGAATAAAGGAACAACCCTTGGAGAAGGAAAACCCAACTATGTTTCCTCTGACAATAAAAGCGGCAGCAATCAGCACTCACTCCAGGTTTTTGCCAGAACTGGTCTCCCCTGCCCAAAATGCCAGCGTTCGATCAAAAAAATTGTGGTGGCCCAACGGGGAACACATTATTGCTCGAATTGTCAGCGACTGCGTAAAAAGTAAGTTTTTTCAATATTGAATTATATAAACTTCGCAAAGGGAAGAAAGTGGATTTTGCATCCATTTTTCACTATACTTTT
Source organism: uncultured bacterium (assembly GCA_964438745.1). Classification (GTDB taxonomy): domain Bacteria; phylum Fidelibacterota; class UBA2242; order UBA2242; family JAFGTP01; genus JAFGTP01. The sequence goes on along the minus strand of CAYTLS010000048.1, from coordinate 6,041 downwards.
CTGTTCAATTTCAGAAATAACATATCCTTCCTCAGGATGATATTTTTTAATGAAACTCTGAAAAGCGCGTGTTACTTTTGGTCTTTTTTTGATTTCAATCGGGGTACCTTCATCCTTGATAAAATCGACTTCAGCCTGGGATGTTGTTCGCCAATATTTCAGTTCTGTACCTTTTTTTAAAAATTCAGAAAAAATGAAATTTTCATAAAATGCCCCAATTTTCTGTTCATTAATTATGAAATCTCCGGCACATTGGTTTCTGAATCCATGGTCAAGGAAATAAATTTTTGGGACCTTTACAATTTCTAATCGCTTATTGGTATAAAAAGTTGAACATCTTTTACAGATAAAAGTTTGCTCCAAAATATACATATATTTTTTTAAGGTAATAAAATTAAATCCGGATACTTGCGTTAACTCATTATATTGAAACATGTTACCTATCTGAAATGCCAAGGCCTTAAGTAATTTTACAAGTTGATCATTTTTACTCAATTGTAGGATTTCCTTTATTTCTCTCAGCAAATAAGTATTATAAATATTTTCTAACACCATTCTTTTTTCTTCTTCCGAATCAGATAAAACAACCCGTGGATATCCACCAAATTGCAAATATTCCTGAATATATGTTTGTATTTTTTTGTTTATTGTTTCCTTAAAAGTACCTTTCCTATAAATTCCAAAAAGTTTTTCATCTTTAAATGAAAGAAATTCACTAAAAGAAAAAGGATGGAGTTGAAAAATAAAAATTCGACCAACCAGATATTTCAAACTATTGATTGATAAATCTGTCGAAGAGGAACCGGAAATAATTATTTTAATATTCTGAGTATCATAAATATATTTAAGATGTTTTCCTCCATTTTCTGCATACTGAACCTCGTCTATAAACAAATAATCATAGCCCGTTACATGCAAGTCTATAAATGAATTGATATCATTTTCAAATAATTGTTTTATTTCAACATTTTCCAAGGTAATTGAATTGACGTTTTTATATTTCTTTAAAAGGTTGGAAATCATAGTAGTTTTCCCACATTGTCTTGCGCCGATCACGGCAAGGATTTCCTGTTTATCTATATATTTCAGCAACTTATGTTCAATTTCTCTTTTAATATACATTTTATTACCCTATTACAATTAAACCACAATACAATTTTAACCCCGCTAAAATTTACTACTTAATAATTTTAACCCCGTTAAAATTAAATTACAAGAATAAAATTATCTTTTTTGATTATTAATTACTTTTTTTGATAAACAATCTCATCGTCCACCACAAAACACCTCCATGCACCAAAAAACCAATTCCCAGAAATATCCAATAATAAATTCCCTGGGCGAAATAGGCTTCGGCAATCCAGAAGGTCGGCATAATGCCGGCGAAATATTTCCACCAGGCCGTAAAAATGTAGGCGAAAACAGGCCCCGCCACGCTAATCCCCATGAGTTTCCCGATCGCCAGTCCTTCCACCTTATTACTGGCAATACTTGCCATAACAAGGGCATACATCGGCGTTTCTAAAGCCAATACCGCGATTAAGGGCAACAGGCGCAAAAAATTCATTTCCCCAAGATTGAAAATCAATACTATAAAGAAGGCCTGTACAAAAACCGCCAGCATGGGCGCGAAAACCTTAAACAGCAAATACCCCTCTTTGCGAATCGGTGTCACAGCCATGTAGCTGAGTATATTTTCATCCCGGTCATCCAACAGGTTAAACCCGATCACCATGCCAGACATCATCGGTGCCATTGTCAAGATGAAGAGTGTTACAAAGGTATAATGGTTGCTCAGGTCAAAATAGTCGATTAAATACCCTTGCGCGACCGGCATTACAAAGCGAAAGAGGGTCGCCATAAATAAGGGAATTCCCAGGATAAGCAACATAAAGGAATCCCGGAATATACTTTTTATTAAACTACTGCCTAATACTTTTATCGTTCTCATATAAAATCCTTTTATAAAAAATTTGTGGGTATTCGCATCATCTGCGTAGGACATATTAATCTCCTGTTTGGTTAATTACATATTTTATGAACCATTTTTGCGCCCAATACCAGGCAATGCCGATCCACAGAATCAATAAACCAAAATCCAGCCACAGACTGCCAAGTTTTGTGTCCAGGATGGCATAACTCAATAAATTCAGAATTGAGTGGGTAGGAATAAAGAAAAAGAGATTCCGGGGAAATATTCCCAGAAAACTCAAAACCGGTAAAATTGTAAAAATCAAATATAAGGGACTGATAAACAGATACCGGTTCACATCCTTTGCGCGGACACCAAGGGTAATACCCACCAGGGTATAAATTGCTGATGCTAAAAGCACTGTCACAATCAAATAGAGAATATGAAAATCGAATCTTACCAATAAAACGGCGATTAACAGGCTGCTAACCAATGCCAGCAGTCCCAGCGACAAGACTTTAGCCAGAATATATTCATGGAGTCTCATGGGCGTTACAAAGAGTGATGTCAGGGTCTTCTGTCCTTTTTCCAGCAACAGCAGTCCACCTACAAAGTAAAATCCTAAAACCGTTGGATCGGTGAAAATTACATAGAATAGCCCGATTTTTGTATAATCAGCCGGCAATTGCCTGATCGCCAGTATATAGAACAGGCAGACAAAGAGATAAGCATAATAAAACCCGCTGCGAAATTGAATCCTGATATCATTGATAATGGCAGTCAGCAATCTCATATTAACCTCTTGCCGGTGGTTTTGATAAATACATCTTCCAGAGTCGCTTCCTGGGAATGGATGGTTTCAATTCTATACTGTTTTATTATATCCATGAATTCCTTATTCTCTCCAAGATTATCCAGTGAAAATTGTTTGAGATTCATCTTACCATGCTGATGATATTCCACCGATAGTTTGTTCTCTCCGTTATTAACTTTTAGTTTTTGGGGAGAATCGATCAGATCGATCTTACCGTCAGTGATAAAGGCCACCCGGTCACAGACTTCATCAGCTACATTCATATTATGGGTCGTCAGAAAAATTGTTTTACCCTTGGATTTCTGACCCCGAATCAAATCCTTAATGATTTTCTGATTCATTGGATCAAGGCCACTGGTAGGTTCATCAAGAAACAGAATATCAGCATCATTAAGCAACGCGCGGCAAAAATTCAATCGCGCTTTCATCCCTTTTGAAAAATTCTCAAAGCGCACATCCTTATCCTTCTCCAGTCCTACCGCTTGCATCAAATCAACAGGATCCAGTGTTTTGCCTTTGTAGAGTGATTTGAAAAAAGTGAGGTTTTCAAGGGCAGTCAGTTTGCCGAAAAAATTAGGAAATTCAAAGGCCACACCAATATTTTCATAAAACTCCGAGGTGACTTGTTTGATTTCAACTCTATTAAGAATCACAGACCCCTCATAATTTTTTAAAATACCGAAAAGTATTTTTTGTGTGGTGGATTTTCCTGCTCCGGAGGGCCCGAGGAAGCCAAATATTTCACCTTTTTGAACCTCGAAGTTCATCCCTTTAATGGTTTGTTCCTTACCGTCAGGATAAGTATAATATAAATTTTCAACGTTAATCATTTTTGACCTCTTTTGTTGTTAATCCTTTTGCCAATATATCAATGAACAATGTCATAACTTCTGAATAAATCTCTTCACCGATTTCTTTTTTATGCATTGGCAACATAAAAAAACCACGTAAAAGTCCAATAATCAGCGCCGGATCGGCTTTTATCAGGTTACTGTTTGTCTGGAAATATTTAATAAACGCACAGGATTGCTGAAAGTCATTGCCAAAATGCTCCTCAATGCGTTCAGGAGATAGTTTCAAATAAAGCCTGTCAACCAGATTTTCCTCATAAAACATTTTAAATATTTTATTTTCATCCGCCTGGTTCAGGGACACATCCAACAAATGCTTTATGGCTGATTGGGCAGATGCATCTGAATTCATTAATTCCTCCAGTAATGACTCGCGGAATTTCTCCTGCTCCTCCAGAACGGAAAACAAAAGGTCTTCTTTGGAGTTAAAGATATTATAAAAAGTTCCCTTGGCAACACCGGCGGCATTGGTAATATCTTCAATACTGGTTTTTTTAAAACCCAGGCGGGAAAACAAATGGGTTGCTTCATCAATCATTTTTTGTTTATAAAACTCTGTTTCTTTTGCACTAAATTTTCGTGACATCGGTTTTTCCTTAAAGTTAGAATTTTTCTCTATGACTAAAAATATCAATTAAGTCATAGGTAATTTATTCTGCTAATATTTGGAAAACAAGGTTTTTTTTCATTACGGAATATTTTCTATCTCTATGTAATGGAAAAAGAAAATATTAGTCGGATACTGATGATAGATTTGATATTTGAAAAACGCTTTTATATATTGAAGTTGCAAGCATGTAAAGATCTATCAATCGGAGAATTAAATGGATTTCAACCTTAATTTTAACGCGCCTGAAAAAAAAGGTGATTACAAAATACTCAATATGGATCCCAAACTTTTGTATGATATTATCATTCTGGGAGGTGGCCCAGCTGCCCTGACCGCTGCTGTTTATTGTATGCGCAAGGGAGTAAACACCGGTTTAATTACGGATAATATCGGCGGTCAGGTGGCTGAGACCGAAAGTGTGGAAAACTATATGGGGTTCAAATATATCGAAGGAAGCAGTTTGGTTGAAAAATTTGAAGAGCAAGTTAAGCAATTTGAAATTGGTTTTCTGGAAAAATCACCGGCCATAAAAATTGAAGGAGACAAAGAAAAAATAGTCACTGTGGCCAACAGGCAGCAATTTCGAGCTAAAGCAATAATAGTGGCCACCGGAAAAAGTCCGCGCTGGCTCAATGTACCCGGCGAAGAAAAATTTAAGGGGAACGGCATAGCTGTTTGTGCTACCTGTGACGCACCTTTGTACCGCGACAAAGAGGTTGCGGTCGTTGGCGGTGGAAATTCCGGTGTTGAAGCCGCAATCGACCTGGTCAAAATTGCTAAAAAAGTAACTATTATTCAATTTCTTGAAAATTTCACAGCCGATAAATCCCTAATCGATAAATTGAAAACCTATGACAACTATGATGTATATTTCGATTCCCAGGTAACTGAAATATTGGGTGATAAGCGCATTGAACAGGTAGAAATTGAAAACAGAGCAACAAAGAAACGAAATCGCTTGAATATAGATGGTTTATTTGTAGAAATCGGCTGGATTCCCAATACCGGTTTTGTAAAAGATACAATCGATTTAAATCAGTGGAACGAAATCATCGTAGATTGCGAATGCAAGACCAATGTACCGGGCATTTTTGCCGCCGGTGACGTCAGTTCGGTACCCTATAAACAAATAATAATTGCCGCCGGAGAAGGATCAAAAGCTGCACTGGCGGCTTACGAATATGTACTGAAAAACTAACAAATAAAAAGGAGTTAATTATGAGTCTTTTTAACGAAGAAGCACAAGAACAAATAACAACAATTCTGAATAAAATGGACAATAAAGTCGAACTCATTTTCTTTACCCAGGAGTTTGAATGTGAAAGTTGTAAAGATGCCCATGAATTTGTCAAAGAAGTTTCAGAATTATCGGATAAACTGGATTTTACAGTTTATGATTTTGTAAAGAACCAGGAGGAAGTCAAAGCCCTGGGTATTAAACAAATCCCGGCTATAGCCCTGGCAGACAAGGATGGAAATGACACGCGCATCCGATTTTATGGTATTCCCGGTGGATACGAGATCAATTCTTTTCTTACCAGTGTAGTCGAGGTATCCGGTGCCGGTGAGCCTATAGAAGATGATGTGATGGAACAGATCAAGGCTATTGACAAAGATGTCCATATCCAGGTTTTTGTTACCATGAGTTGCCCGTACTGTCCACAGGCGGTAATCAATGCGCATCGCTTAGCATTGGAAAGCCCAAAGGTTGTTGCAGATATGGTCGAAGCCGGAACCTTTCCACATCTGTCTAATAAGTTTAATGTAACCGGTGTCCCTAAAATAGTCATTAACAATGGCACTGAGCAATTAGTCGGTGCCCAGCCCTTGGAAGCCATACTGGAGAAAATCGAC
>CAYTLS010000047.1:0-8851 GCA_964438745.1 uncultured bacterium | reverse complement strand
ACAATCATGCTGTAATAAAAATTCTCATCTTCTCTTCTGTTAATTGGATTACAATAATTTTCGCAATATATAATACTTTTGGAAAAGAATCTATAAAATGCTTAATATTCAGCAGAAATGAAACTAAAGGAGATGTAATGAGTACATTAATCGTTTATATGACCAAACATGGCGCCACGGAAAAAAATCTAACCTTTTTGAAATCCCACTTAAAGGATCAGAATATTGAAACCTGCAATCTAAAGAAAGCAAAATGTAATCCGGAAAAATATGATAATATTATCATTGGCGGATCGATTCACGCTGGTGGTATTCAGGGAAAAATCAAAAAGTTCTGCCAAAAGTATGAAGATTTACTGCTGTCAAAAAAATTGGGGATTTTTATCACCTGTATGGAAGAGGGGGAAGAAGCCAGGGAATATTTTTCAAAAAACTTCCCGGAAAAATTGCTCAAACATGCCCATTCAACAGCCCTGTTTGGTGGCAAATTCGATTTTGAAAAGATGAATTTTGTGGAAAAGGCGATTGTCAAAAAAATCACCGGATTTGATAAAACCATCTCGCATATTGATGAAGGAAAAGTAGCCGAATTTGCAAAAGAATTCACAGCCTAATCCCCTTACGAATCTTTTGGGAGTGCATTAACCACGTTAATGCATGAACCAACACGGTTGGGTCACGCCATATTTGTGCCCATGAGTTATGGTGGGGCTAGTATCACCATAACCCAAATTTCAAAAACCAAGATTTTTAGGCACTATTACCCATTTAATATCTGAGCTAAAACCTGTTGTTGATGCCTATGAGTTATAGTGGTTCTGATATCACCTTAAGTCAAGTTCATCGTAAGACTTTTCTGTCATTTTATTTTCTCTGGGGTTGAACATAACTCAAGGTTCCGGCGGTTATTTCGGCAATTTGACAATCACTTCCGTCCATTCTCCCCGGGCGCTATCGATAGCAACTTTACCATCGTGGGCTTCGATAATTTTCTTGACCAAATGCATACCCAGTCCATAACCGCCGGTTTCTTTGTTTCGGGATTTATCCACCCGGTAGAAGGGTTCAAAGATGAAGGCCAGTTCTTTTTCCGGAATCCCCACACCGTAATTTTTCACCTTCAGCACAAAATAATGCTCTCCCGATTCAGTTTGCAGGTCCACAGGTTTTGCATCTTTTCCGGAATATTTAATGGCATTACTAAATAGATTTTTCAACACTATTTTAAACCGTTCGGGATCTAATTCAAGCAGCTGCTTTTCCGGTAAGCCTGACAGGTCCAGGCCCGGCTGATCACTTTCAAAATATAGGGCTACATCTTCAATTAAATCGATCACATTCACCATTTCCAGGGCCAACTCGCCATATTTGCTCTGTATTTTTGCGCTCTCCAGTAATTCTGAAATCATCGTTTCCATTTCCCGGATATCAGCCATAATATCGTCTTTTTCTTCACAATTATCCATCATCTCAAGAGAAAGGTTTGTCCGGGTCAAAGGCGTTCGCAATTCATGACTTACATCGAGTAGCAATTGCTCCCTGGATTGAATCATATTTTTGATCGCCGTTTTCATCTCATTGAAAGAATGGATCAATTCCCCCAGTTCATCGGTTCGTTTGGTTTTTAAAGGCTTGTCAAGATTTTCTATCGAAAACTCTTTGACATTATCGTGTAATTTGTTAATAGGTTGCAGTAACTTCCGCAGAAGAAAATAAAAAATGGTCAGCATCAAGAGTAAATAGAAAAAACTGAGCGAGCGGTAAATATAAAGGAAATAGTCCATTGTATTGTCCCGTTGCTCTAAAATAATTTCATAGACGTTGTCTCCGGTTTCCGTTTTTACCACCAGGCCATCATCATAACCGATCAGTGTATTTGCGGAATAATAATCCTTGTCTTCAAAATGGATCTGTCGCATATCTGACGGAAATGATACCGTTGTGTCCGGTGTAATGATCCGCATCTGCGTGTTATATTGCCGCAGCAGATTTTCAATCTCGAAAAAAGTTTGCTGCTGATTCACCTTGTCAATGATCAGGCTGCTGTAATTATAGGAATTCCGCTGAATTATTTTGAAATGGTTCCTGAAAAATAAAAATTTATGGGTTCTGGAAGTTAAGAAGAAAAAGGTCAGGTAACTAAGGGCCAGGAGTAGTAATATTTTCAGATATAGCGATTTGTTGATTTTTCTAAGCATTGTTTACTCATCCTTGAGGAACATATATCCATTGCCCCAAATGGTTTTGATATAAACCGGATTTTTGGGATCATCCCTGAGCCGTTTTCTCAAGCGACTGATCAATACATCAATTGACCGGTCAAAGGATTCCCAATCCATCCCTTTCAAACTGTCCAACAGAAAATTTCGGTCCAAAACCCGGCCACAATTTTCCATAAAAACTTTCAACAATTGAAACTCCAGGCTGGTCAGCACAATCTCATGCTCATTTTTCGTTACCCTGTGATTATTGCGGTTTAATTTCAGGCCGTTAATTTCCAAAATATCGATGTTGTTTTTTTCTTTTGCCCCTGAAGCGCGCCTGAGGATGGATTGTATCCGGGCCACCAGTTCACGGGGTTCAAACGGTTTTGGCAGATAATCATCTGCACCCAGTTCAAGGCCGACAATACGGTCTGTGACCTCTCCTCTTGCAGTCAGCATTATTATAGGGATATCGCCGGAGTCTTTACGAATTCGCCGCAGCGCTTCAAAGCCATCAATTTCCGGCATCATCACATCCAGAATCACCAAATCGACAGCATTATTTTTCAGATAATCCAACCCATCGGTGGAATGCACTTTATCAACGACTTCAAAATCAAACCGCTCTAAATATTTTTTCAGCCTGGCAAGCAATTTTTCATCATCATCAATAACCAGTAGTTTTTTGCTCATCATTTTTCCTTGTTAATTCTGAATACTATTCTGTCGGGTTACAAATTTATCATAATCTTGGGTTAAATGTACTAATCCAGGAGCATTCCTGCCAACTGAAGCAGAATAATCTCATTCAACTTGACAGCGTATTCGCCGGCTGCAATGTTGGATTTGGCGCGCATCAGATTCAGTTGTGCTTCACGGAATTGCACAGTAGTCACCTGCCCCAGTTCAAAGAGATCCCGGGTTCGTTCAAAATTCGCCTGGCTTGCTGTCAGATTCATTCTTTCCATTGCAAGAATTTTCCTGCTGTTCGTGTAGGTTGTATACTGACTGGCAATCTCCTTTTCAAGAGTAAGCCGCGCTTGTTCCAGTTGCAACTGTTGGTTTTTCATAGCGATCCTGGCGTTTTGCGTCTGAATTTTTCGTTTGAAGCCATCGAACAGGCTGAAATTCAGGGATAAGCCAACACTCCAGGCCTTATCCGGATTATTCAGGGAGGGATCGAATTCGGAATTGGTTTGGCTATGGCCGTAGGAACCGGTCACATTCAAACTGGGCAGATACCGGGATTTAGCCAGTTTCACATCCATTTCCGCTAAATCAATTCCCATCACCATAGCGCGATAATCAGCATTCTTGTTCATAGCATTGGTGAAAAGATCTTCGTAGGCCGGTAAAGTCAACAAAGTCACCTCACCCGATACACTAATGTTTGAATTAACCTCACGGTTCAGCATTACATTCAGATTTCTACGGCTGTTTTCAAAGTTCAATTTTGCCTCTTCCACAGCAATACTGTCCCGATTGTAATCTACTTCCGCTGACAGTACCTCCACTTTATTGGCGCGACCAAAATTTTCCCGTTCCCGGGTGCGGTTCAATCTTTCTCTGGAGATGTTCAGACTTTCTCTGGCCAGGTCCAATTGCTCGGCCACATTCGCCAATCCATAATAACTTTGCGCCATGGCCATGATGATAGTTTCCACCTGGTAGCGGGTTTCCAATTCTGACTGCCCGAACTGCAATTTTAATTTTTTGTAGGAATTCAATACATAAAACCCGCTGAACAATGTATATGATGTGGAGATTGAAGCGGAATTTCGATGGCTTTCCAAGGGTCTATTGGCAGCAGTTTCAGTATCCGTAAAATTACTGCTCCCGTTTAAAGAAACAGTGGGTAACAAAACGCCGGGATTAACTTTATTCGCGGTCATTTGCAGTCCGTTTTCAGCCATTTTTATAGATAGATTATTTTCCAAAGCAATAGTAACCGCTTTCTCAAATGAAAGTGAATCAGCTGACAATATTGCACTGAAAGCAACTATTATTGTGAGTAATTTTTTCATAATATTACCTTTATTTAACATGATTCTTCCGATTGATTGGCCACGAACTGATCTTCCATAACCGCCGGTTCCAGCATTTCCTGGGTCACATCCTGTTTCAATACATATCGGCGAAACAGAAATTTTACACGGTTGGTCATCACGAGCAATGAGGGCAGCATTATCAACGTCAGGATAGTGCCGAATAATAATCCGTAAGCGACCGAAACAGCCATTGGCGACAGAAACTGCGCCTGATGGGAATTTTCAAAGATCAAGGGCGCCAGTCCGGCAATGGTGGTCAAAGAGGTCAATAGCACCGGACGCAACCGGGAAATACCCGCCTCATATATGGCGTCATTAAATTTCATTCCATCTTTCAAACGACGATTGAAAGCACTTACCAATACCAGAGAATCATTGACAACAATTCCCATCAATGCAATGGCTCCAAACCAGGAGAGAATACTCATCATCATTCCCTCGACTACATGTCCCCACAAAACTCCCACAAAACTAAAGGGAATTAAAGTGAAAACAATGGCGGCCTGCCAAAAAGACCTGAAGGTAATGGATACGATCAGGAACATCAGGATCAAAATCGCCGGCACAATTGATTTGATAGAATCGATGGTTTTTTCATTTTCATAACTTTCGCCCTCAAAAGTATAGCTGACTTCCGGATATTTATCTAAAATCTCCGGCATTACGGTTGCTTCAATACTGCTCAGCATATCCGGTACTGATACTTTGGAATTGGCCACATCGGCTTCGACACTGACCACCCGTTGGCCATCAATATGTTTGATCGACATGACTCCGCGTTCAACGGAAAAATCTGCGATTTCTTCCAGTGGAATTTCCAATCCGCCAGCCGTTCTGATCCGCATATCTTCCAGATCTTCCATTGAGGAACGATCTTCCAGTTCATAACGAACCCAGATTTTGATCTCATCAATGCCACGGATCATTCGTTGCGCCTGTCCGCCAAAAAAGCCACTGCGTACCTGGCTGACCACTTCACTGGTGGTCAATCCTAAAGCGAAGGCCTTTTCTTTAAGTTCCAGTTTAACTTCCCGCAATCCCGGCGGATCATCATCCATAACATCCTTCAATTTATCAATTCCCCGCAGAGACTCCTTGAGGTCTTCCTTGGCTCCCCGTAATTGGTCAAAGTTATTGCTGCGAAGCGCCACGGAAACCGGCTTGCCCCAGCGTCCTCCGCCACCATATTCCAGCTTTTGGGCCGCGGGTATTGGCCCCACTTGCTTTCTAAATAAGCCCGACACTTGCTTACTGGTAATAGGCCGCTTTTCACTGCTGATCAGAGTAACCCGTAGTTGTCCCTGGTGAGTTCCACCGCCGATCCGTCTGCTAACACTTGTTACAAGGTCATCATCGGTATTGTAATCTTTTTTATATTGTTCATTAACTTCCCATACCCCTTTTTCAATTTTAGCCATAATGGTTTCGGTTTTTGTCACCGGCGTACCCGCTGGCAATTCCATTGTAATACCGACACTCCGACCTTCTATATAAGGAAAAAAGGTCAATCGAATGATACCGCCTTTCAGACCACCAAAGGTGATCAGCAACAGGGCGATGGGAATGGCGATGGACACAGAAGGATGCTTAATTGAAAATCTAAGGGTTGGTCCATAAACCTTTTCTTTCAAAAAAATTAATACTTTGTCTGATGTTCGTTCAATAATGTTTTTCTTTCTGTCTTTTTTGCATAAAGCCTTGGAATGGGCGATGTGACTAGGCAGAATAAAAGCCGCTTCAACCAAAGACATCAGCAATGTTGCAATTACAACAAAAGCCAAATCCTGTGTAAAATCACCCATGCCCCCTTCCAAAAAGAAAAAGGTAGCAAAAATTACTACGGTGGTCAAAACCGAGGATATGACAGAAGGTAGTACTTCCAAAGTGCCATTAATAGCCGCATCAATGGCTTTTTCGCCCCGTTCATGGTGCTGAAATATGTTCTCCGCCACAACAATACCGTCATCAACCAAAATTCCCAGCACCAGGATCATCCCCAGTAATGACATTATATTTATCGTTAAACCGTACATCGGCGCCACCATCAGCATACCGGCAAAGGAAATGGGAATTCCCAGCGCCACCCAAAACGATACACTGGGGTTTAAGGAAAGAGAAAGAAATAAGACGACCAGCAAAATTCCGATAATCCCATTTTTGCTGAGGATATTAATACGCTCCTGAATAATTTCTGAACCGTCACGCAGAATGTGAGCCATTACCTTGTCATTGGTTGCATTGAATTCCTTCAGATATTCATGAACCATCGCTGTTACCTGAAACAGGTCTTCTTCATTGGTATTGTCAATGGAAACCCTGACGGCCGGAACACCGTTGTAATACACACGGTTTGGATCTTCCGCCCAACGATCACGAACATTGGCAACATCTTTCAGATAAACAATAGCCCCATCCTGTGAGGATCGTACTACATGATTTTTAATTTCTTCGGCATAATATCCTTTTAAATTGGCCCTTATCAACAGTTCTTCTTCGTCTCCTTTTATTTTTCCGCCGGTAACTCTGATATTACTTTTGGTTACGGCATTGACCAGTTCATTAAATGTCATTCCATAGGCATTAAGATCATCTTCACGAACGGCAATTTCGATTTCTTCAGCCGGAAAACCGGACAATGATAATTTCGACAATCCTTCCTTAGCCAGCAGGTCTCTTTCGATTTTTCTCCCATGATACTTGAGCGTTTTTAATTCAACATCTCCTGTTAACACAAAATCAATCGCAAAATTGAATGGTTCACGCCGATAAACCATGATCCGTTCCATTCCCGCCGGAAAAGTGCTGACCTGGTCTACTTTATTTTTGACATCGGTGAGGAGAACATTGATATCATACCCCGATTGGATGCGGACAACTACAGTACAGTTATTTTCACTACTTGTTGAGGTTGTCCTTTCGATACCGGTTAATCCTTTTAAGTTATCCTCTATCTTGATGACGATGCCTTCTTCCATCTCTTCCGGTGAAGCACCCGGATAAAAGGCATTGATAATAATGGTTTGACTCGGTCTTAAAGGGAAAAAAGTTGTAAGTATAGAGTTATATCCCAGGAATCCAAAAAGGAAGACGGCAACAATAATAATATTGCCAAGGATTGGATATTTAATAAAGGGTTTTATGACACTTTTCATGGATTAACCTCGGTTTGTTGAATTGGGAAAATTAATTTCTCGGCCTTCACTGACTTTTTTGTCAGGATTGAGCAGGATTTTCTGACCATTATCCAACCCCCGAACATAAACATACTCATCATCACGATTAATAATAGTTAATTGCCGGGATTTAAATTTGCCGGATTCATCCAGCCAGACAGATGCCGATTGAAAAATGGCTTCTGCCGGAATTCTGGCGACAGGTTGTTCTGTTGTTACTTCAATAGTAGCATTGACATACAAGCCATCAATAAGGCGGTCATTTTCCACTAAAATATATACCTTAACCTTTTGTGTTCTCTGATCAATGGACTGGTTAATCCGGCGAATCGTACCCTGGTACTCAGCATTGATATTCTTGTTGACCAGTTTAACCGGCATGCCTGTTTTCAGCAATTGTATTTCATCAACTCCGGCAAAAGCGGTTACTTCAAAGGTTTTGGTGTTTTTAAATGTACCAATATTTTGTCCGGCTCTTACCAGGGAACCGGGCTTGATCATCGATTCCGCGATAATGCCATCAAAAGGAGCATAAATATTATATTTTTCCAGGCGGGTTTCCATGCTTTTGATTGAATAAAACTGATTATAAATATTACGTGAGGTGATGAAATATTTCTCTTTGCTGTTTTTTACAGATGGCATCGGTTGTAGCGGCTTCTGAATTGCAAAGTCATCTAAATAGGCCTGCCATTTTTCAGCACTTGCCGGAAAGTCCAGTTTCATATCCGGCAGCAGTGTGGTCAGATTATTCATGAAGGCAGATTTCTGGGCATAGACATTATTTTTATATTCATCATCATTGATCCGTAGCAACAAATCCCCTTTTTGAAATTTAGCACCTTCACGAAACTCTCTTCTTCCTGATTCAGCGACACCGGTGACTTCGGTAAAAAGTGCAAGTGCATCGTAACTGCGAAGATTGCCTGAAATTTCTATATTAAAGCTTTCAATTTTATTTTCTACCGTATAAAATTGATAATTTGAAAGTGAAGGCTGCGAGGGTCTGCGCTTAACCGGATTCTTTTGGTTGCTTAGTAATGAACTTAATAAAAATCCCGCAATAACTATTACCACCGCAACGACCAGACCTATTTTTTTATTCATTTATGTTCTCCTTTAATACAATATTTAGTATTCAATCAATGTGACAAATATAAGCATAAGTTGTTACTACAATATTTTCCAATTGTAACAATTTGTAATGTTGTTTTAGAAGTAAACCAAAAAGATAGGTTACATAAAATTGGTGGCTGTAAGCTCAAGATCAGTCTGTGTAACCTTAATCTGCATTATTCATAAAACTATGAACAATATTTACTACGCACGATAACATCCCTTCAGGATTTTTAGTTGATCCTCACACAACAGGTTAATGCCGAAGGCATGTCATTTTTATAATACCCGATAGAATGGCAGGACTACC
>CAYTLS010000046.1:0-8889 GCA_964438745.1 uncultured bacterium | reverse complement strand
ATCAATAATTTGAATAACACCAGGTAAAATCAACTGGTCATAGAGTTCGTAATCGGAATAAATAAAAATAGATGAAAGTTCCCTGTTGGATTTGTGGATTTCTACCCGTCGAATCAAGCCCAATTCATTAAAAAAAGTTGTCATTTTCTGACCACCAACAGTTTTTGTTTGTATAAAATCCTGCTTTTTTGAGTTTATAATTTTAGTATCAAAAAGGGGCTGGGCAAAAAATATTCTTCGTATTTCCAACAAACTGAGTTCTTTAAACACGAAAAGCGAAAAATCCGGCGGGATTTCATGACGGTCCAGATGTCTGTTCTCACGCTGCATCCAGAGGTCAAAATCATTATTATAAAATTTCATAAAAGCTTGTTTGCGGCCAATGACATCCCGAAACTGAATATCCAGTGAATCCGGAATTTTTAGATTGAACACGGCATTAATCTTCCCTTCATTGAAGGGCGTATCTACAAATACATTACCACGGGCTTTAATATGCTTTGCCTGATTAAAAGCATGAAAGTTTTGCTGCAGATCCGGAATATTTTCCATTTCCGGCTTAATATAACGGGAACAGTTTAAGACCGGCAATAAAGCCAGCAAAATTAGTAATGCTTTAACTGTTTTACTGATTAACTTTTTCTTTGAGTCTTTCATTTTCCGGATCAAGTTCCAAGGCTTTTTGATAATAGTTTCTGGCTTCTTTCGGTTTGCCCATTTTCATCTTCACATCTCCGAGATGTTCAAGAATTTCAGCATTTTCACCAATCACCTGTAGAGCTTTTTGTAAATATTTTTCCGCTTCAATGTACTTTTTCTGTTTGTAAAGCACCCAGCCTTTGGTATCAAGATAGGATGGATTTTCAGGTACTATTTTCAGTGCCTTATTCACAAGATCTTTAGCCATTTCAAGTTTTTCTCCCCTGACAGCGAGGCTGTAGGCGTAATTATTCAAAGCCACCGGATCATTGGGATTTTTGTCAATCATATAATTATAGAGGGAATCCGATTGGGCGTATTTACCAGTTTCTTCAAGTATTGTTGCCTTTAAATGAAAAACTTGAAGAGTGTCTTCCGTATAATGAAGGGATTGGTTCAAATAGTCAAGAGCAGTTGCCAGATTTCCTGTCTCACGGTACAGAGAGCCAATTATAAAAAGAAGATCCGCATTCTTAGAAAATTTCTCTTTGGCTTCAAGCAGTACTTCCAGCCCTTTGTCCACTTTATTGTTATTGGCATAATAATACGCAAGATTTTTGAAGTTTTCGATGTTCTCAGGATGATTTTCGATCATCCTTTTCAGATAATCCAAGGGGTTATATTTTTCATTCTTTATTTGTGAAAGTATCTCGCCAAAATTATTTTGAATTTTTTCATCGCCGGGTAATAATCGGATCAATTCTTGATAGATTTCTATTGCTTTATCAATATTTTGATTCAGAATAGCCAGATCGGCGCTGGTTTTCAGATATTCTGTATTATCAGGATCCAACTGCGTCAAAAAATTATAATATTGCGCAGCTTTTTCAAAATTCTTCGATAGAAACAAAATTTCGGCAGCCCGTTCCAGGGCGGCAATTTGCGACCGGTCTTTACGAAAGATGTTTTCATACTTTTGTAATGCTTCAGAAATACGTTCAGTTCTTAAATAAATTTCTGCCAGTTTATAATCGATATCCAGGTCTTCCGGTAGTTTATTTGACAAGAGGTTGTAGCGGTTTTCCGCAGCATCATAATCACCTTCAAAGAAAATGATATCGGCCAATTGTTTTCTGGCCTCATAATTCAAACTGTCAAGACTCACTGCCTTCACAAGTGCTTTTTTGGCGTTGTCATATTTGCCTAAATTGATATACGCGTCTCCGATTGATTTATAGATAGTTGATGAACTAGAATCAATTTTAGCGGCATCCTGGTATTCCAGTACAGCCATTGCGTAGTTTCCATGCAAGGCATAAATCTCGCCATTCATAAAATGCCTGATGGCTTCGGAATCATATATTTTTAAGTCCTCTTCCGGTTTAACCGCCGGCTGCTTACCAGCACAATTGAACAGGACAAGGGAAAAAAGTAGATAAAGCAATAAAGATATTGGAGTTGTATTTTTCATTTTGTTCTCAATAATTATTAGCAGGTCAATTATAAAATAAGAGTTAGGTCCCAAAAAGTTCCCTAACTCTTATACTTAAACCAAAACAGATTTATTTATAGATTTCGCCCTGGTTACATTTACAAACTTTTACCATTTTTTCATTAAAACTGATTCTGTTTGAACCGGAGATTGTTTCTACGTGCTTTACTCTGATAATGTCACCGCCACAAGTCTGGCAGACTTTATTTTTGTCCTGCAAAGCTTTTTCTGTTTTGGACGCAAATCCTTTAGTTACTCGTTTTGCCATTTCTTCTCCTTTATGCTTTATACATTTTTACTTTGTTTCCATCCAATTCTTTGACCTTATACATAGCCTGGTCAGCATTAGCGATAATATTGTGAAAATCGTCACCATGTTTTGGAAATTCCGCCAGACCGATGCTGATTGTAATGTTTTCCCTTTTACCATCATATTCAAAAATAAAATTTTCAATATTACTACGAATTCTTTCTGCTGTATTAATGCTGGTAGCATTGTCGGTATTAACAAGGATCACACCAAATTCTTCACCGCCATAACGTCCCACAATATCAATTTTTCGAACGCTGGCAGTAATGATTTGAGCTATTTTTTTGAGAACATAGTCACCAAATAAATGGCCGCTTTCATCATTAACACTTTTAAATTTATCAATATCGATCATCAGATAAGTCAGGCGTGTATCATACCGTTTACTTCTTTCGATCTCATATTTCAGTTGGTCTTTCAGAGCTTTATGATTAAATAATTTTGTCAGGCTATCGATCATAGAAAGGTCTTTTACCGTTTTATATTCAAAATTCTTGCGACAAGTATTTTCCAGATTACTGCAAATATTTTTTAGTAAAAGATAATCCGATTCAGAAAATTCGTTTTCAGTGAAACTTTCCAGTATCATGCATGTTTTTATATTTTTATTGACAGTCATAGGAATACCAATGGCTGACTTAAAAGGCAGCATCTGGAAATCATTCGGTTTAAACCTGTAAGCAATTTCACTCTCATCATAATTTTTGATAAAGAACTTATTGGAATCAATAATCCGTTCACACAGTGTATTGCGAATATCAAACTGAAAACCAACAGTGTAATCTGTTTCTACACCGTCAATAAAGTCAACATTACCTGAATTATCGCCATTGATTGAATAGGAGATTATTGAAAGTTTATCATAGCTTAAGTATTTTTCTATAAGGGTCGTGTATTCCCGGTAGACGGAATTCAAATCCTGCTCACTCTGAATCGATAGGTTCAGTTCTTCGAGTTCCTGTAAAAAATCAATCTTGCGATTCAAATTCTCCATATTATCCAGTTGCGAAATGAACTGGGTAATTATATTGGTATACTCGGTTAATAACTCAAGATCATGATCTCCCCAGGCATCTTTTTCCCGGCTGTCCACGCCAACAAAACCAATGAAGCCGCCAAACAAAAGAGGAACGATCATCATTGATTTAATAGTCAAGGCCTGTGGATAATGGAACAGCTGATTCGTTGATAAATCAAGGGCAGCATAATTTCTGGGAACCGCTGAAGCGCGAAGATCATCATAAAAAGCATTCCCATCAATAATTTCATTTAATTCGTCAGCCGTATCCGATTGGAAATGTTGCAAACGATAATAATTTTCCTGTGGATTATAAAGGTAAAAAAAGGAGCTGTCTGCTACTAATGATTGTTTCACTGTTTTTATCAATTTATTGGTTAACTGATGATATTTCTCATTGGGATCTGCAATATTTAGAAAAAAATCTGTAAACCGTCTTTCCTCTTCCTCTCCTTCGGAATTATCTGATTGCTGCTGATCTTTTCTGCGAATTGTATTATATAACTCGAGATTGATATAAGTGATATAGGCAATCAATCCCAGAAAACCTAAAATACGAAAGAGTGTTCCGGCCTTCTGAAAATAGTTCAAGCCTGGATAGATAAACATCCCAACTAAAACAATAAAAACAATAATGTATCCGACAATAAATTTTTTACTATTTTCCATGCTACCTTACTTTTAATACAGCAGGGAAAGATACTACAAATCGAAGGTAAATTCAATATTAAATATTGAAAATCTAGCAATTATTTTTTCTGATAATCCACTTTATTCAAATTATTTTCGAAATTACGCGCCGGGTCATCTTCATTGCCTAGCCCACTGTCAACCTGGGTATTAGCCATTTGTTCTGGCGCCAGGTAACCCGGTGTTGCATCAAATTGCTGTTGAAACTGGCGTGCGTCATCAATTTGTTGTTGGGTAGCTACTGGCAGTTGTTGCGACTGGGGTGCCACACTCCCCGATGTTTTCATCATTAAAAATCCCACGATCACCAGCACCAATACCGATGAAAATGCATAGGCAAAAGCCGGTATTCTGTTTAATGAAAAGTTTTTGTTCTGGGAAGATAAAATGCGAGCATTTTTGTGGTCAAGAATCCTTTTCCGCAAAGAAGTCATAAATTCATCACCAACTGTTATTTGCGGCATCTGATGCATTTTTACTTTGGTCTTAAATATTGATGCAAATAACGCGCTGCAACTTTCACAGTTTTTACGATGGGATTCAAAAAACCTCCGATCTCGGAAGGAGATTTTTTTGTCGATATAATTTGATATAAGAGTCTTAAATCTGTAACAATTTTTCATTAACCTCAACACCTCCAATATTTACATATTTTCAAGTTCCTTTTGCAATCTTAATCTAGCACGATTTATCCTAGATTTTACTGTTCCAATTGGTTTTCCAATAATGTTACTTATTTCCTCATAAGAAAGTTCCTGAACATCTCTTAATATGATTGCAATTCGAAAATGTTCCGGAAGTTTTGAAATTGCCTGCTGTATTAATTTTTCACCATGTTCGCTCTCTAAAATTTCCTGAGTTGTTCTGTCTTTAGATGGTAAATCCAAATCTTTATCTTCTGGTCCTAAGCGGGAAAAAAACATTAATTTGCGGGTTTTTCGTTTGCGCAACAAGGTTTTGGCAAGATTGGCAGCAATGGTGTAGATCCAGGTAGAAAATTTTGCGATTTCTTTATAAGCGTGCTTATTTTGATACAATTTTAAAAACGTATCCTGCACCAGATCCTCAGCTTCCCTGCGATCATGTACATATCTATAAACAAAGTTTGTTAATCGATCGCGATAACGGCGAACAATTTCTTCAAAAGCCCATACGTCGCCATTTTGAAATTTTTTTATTAATTCTTCGTCTGTCAGTTTCTTTTTTTTGATTTCTTTTTCCATAATCATGCGTTAAATATCTCATAAATTAATGGAACTACCAAATCCTGATTCGATAGTCCGGTTGACTTGCTTTTTAAATCTGTTTCTGCCAGGTAATGGAATATTTTACCAAAATTTGCTTTTCTGTAATTAGGAAGGGATTTATTTATTTGTTGTTTCTTTTTCCAGTTATAACTAAACAATTTATTTGCATCTTCCACCATACACACATACATGTCGTTAAAAAAGTTAAACATTGATATGATCATGAAGGGGGTTCCTGTCCCCATTTGTGCCAGTGCCTCACAAATTTCTATGGATTTGTAAAAATTTTTGTTCCCGATAGCATCTAAAAAATCATAGATATTGTATTTTTTTTCGCCACTCACAACCTTTTTCACCTCCGAGGCCGTTATTTTTTTATCAGTTCCGGCATTAATTAAGACTTTTTCAAATTCAGCAAATGTATGATGCAATGAATCATTGGTTATCGAGGCTAGTAGATTCACTCCTTCGCCGGTAATCTCGATTCCCATGCGATTGATTTGATGGGCCACAAAAGCGACATATTGATTAGGAAAAGGGGTCCAGACTTTTACAGTTGTGGCGGCACTGATCAAAGATTTCACAAATTTTGCCGTTGTTTTTTCAGCAATCAGTACTAATGTGGTATTTTTATCCGGATTCTCTGTATACTTAAGCAATTTCTTACGATATTTCGCTGAGAACTTTTCGATACTGTAATAAACAATTACTTTTTTTGTACTAAAAAGACCGAAACTCATTAAACTATCTAAAAAAGCGATATCTTCAGCATCTCCCTGAGTATTGTAGAATATTTTTCGCTCGCTATCCTTAATCTGATTGAACAGGGTTTTGACAAATTCCTGTTTCATAAAGATATCATTTCCCTGTAGAAAATAGATTCTGTCAATTTTTCGTTTATTTATTCTGTCCAAAATTTTAAAATAATCATTCATAATTATCTCTGTTGTTTATAAAAATACTAGAATACAAATACCCAATAGAGCACAATAGGGGGCAAACCAGCTGAACTTTCCGGTCTTGATCAATCTTAACAAAAATCGGATTGCAATATATCCTACAATAAAAGAAGCAATAAATCCAATAAATAATACCCAAAACTGACTTGTTCCCAGCCCGGTATGAAACAGGTCTTTTAATTCCAGGACAGCCGCTCCTGCAATCGCTGGAATTGAGAGTAAAAATGAATATCTGGCCGCCTCTTCGCGATTTAATCCCAAATACAAAGAAGTACTAATGGTCGTTCCGGAACGCGAAATGCCGGGGAATATTGCCATCGCCTGACCAATCCCAACCAAAATGGCTTTCCAGACTGTCAGTTTCTTATCCTTACTGCTGACAAACCTGGTTAAAAGTAATATTATTGCGGTAATCAAAAGAGTAACTCCAACCACCTTAACATTATGAAAAATACCTTTGAAGAAATCATTAAAATATAGACCTGCAAAAATAGCCGGAATCGTTCCCACAATGACTAAAAGCGCCAATTTAAAATGATGATCCTCATGATAGTATTTTTTTATGTTTCCTCTAATAATTCCACCAAAAAAACTCTTAATCATCTGAATGATGTCATCATAATACACCACAAAAATACTTAAAAGCGTTCCCAGATGGACAACCACCTCGAAGGCAACATTTTCCGAAACAATATTAAAAAGCCGCTGTACTATAACAAGGTGCCCTGAACTACTTACCGGCAAAAATTCTGTTAATCCTTGTACTATACCTAAAACTAATGATTCTATTAAATTCATATATTAATTAATCCTCTAAAATTATGATAAAATTTATATGTAAAGCTATTTTTTAGCAAGTATGAATTTGGGAGTTGATATTTTGATTATGATTATTTAGGTAACAATTTTAATAATTAATTATACGAAAATAATTTCTTTAATCAAATACTTTTATAAAAATTTGTGTTTTCTATCAATTATTGCCGTTTTATTCTTCCCAATTATCTAATAATTCCAACATATCTTTTAGTCCATGCTTTATTTTGGTAATGGCGTCTTTGTATCGATCCACTTCTTTAGGGGGTTTTTTATTGCCTAAGGCTTGATTTCTTTCAAAGTGATCAAGTTCCTTTTTCTTCAAATTTGACAATTTTTGTTTCGCACCCTCAATTGTAAATTTTTTATTATACAGCAGGTCTTTGATAAACCGGACCAGCAAAATATCTTTATCTTTATAAATTCGATTACCCGCCCGATTCTTCGAGGGTGAGAGAATGGAAAATTCGGATTCCCAATACCGTAATACATGAGGTTTGAGTCCAACCGTTTCCGCTACTTCTCCAATTGAATAATATAACTTTTTAATTGCCATATATGTCCAGTTTTAACTTTTATTTTACCTTGAATTATAAAAAGACTCTTAATCTAATGCAAGGAAATCTTTGATTCCCTGCCAAATAATTGTACCATTATTCCAAAAATTGATGAAATTTTGTTTTCTTGCTGATTGGTTCAAACGGCTATATTCCAGTGAAATTTTGTTCAGTACAGAGCGTTCTGTTTCTCCACCATATACGCCAATCCTCGGAACCAGCATCTCCGGTTTCGTTTGTTTAAACAATTGCATCGGGTAGAAGCCGCAGCAGCCTTTATACCCATATTTTTTACAGGTCTCCAGTATTGTACTGTTTGTACGGCCAAAAGGAGCCGAAAAATAATTAATGTTTGTGTTGAATTGCTGCTGGAGGTATTTTCGGGAGTCACCGATTTCATGGGCCAATATTTCTTGATTTTTAAGGTGCAATGCGGCGTGAGAATATCCATGGGAGCCAATTTCCCAGCCCTTTTTTATCAGTTGATTAATTTCAGACTCATCCAAATGTTTGAATTTGATCCCTCCAAGGTTGGCATCCCAGGTATTATTCTTGCCAATTGCAGAGCATATAATAAAAACCGTTGCGCGGGCACCAAATTCCTCTAAAACCGGCATCGCATACTGATAAATATTTTGATAACCATCGTCAAATGTGATGGCAATATTTTTTTCATCATTACAAAAACAAAGTTCGGTCAGGGTTACTAACTTGTAACCCCGCCGAACTAATAATTTGATCTGCTTGCGAAACTTATCCGGGTTAACTACAGTAATTCCAATTTCTTTTTTCCGGTCTATCTTATGATATGCCAGAACCCTATTGGGTGTAATTACTTTTTTCCCGGACATATTCTACTGAGGTGTAAAATTATACTTCTTATAAAACCGGGCAGTAAAATCCTTAATCGCTTTATAGGCTTTTTTCAGAGTTTCATCATCCGGCAGGAATACGATCCGGAAATGATGGGTACCTTCTTTTTGTCCGAAACCGCTGCCAAAAACAACCAGCACTCCGGTCTCTTCCAGCAGTTCCAGCACATATTCCTTATCCGTTACACCTTCAGGCAACTGGACTTGGGGAAAAGCATAAAAAGCACCACCGGGTTTGACACAGCTGATCCCCGGAATCTCATTCAGCATTTCGTAAGTAATATCACGA
>CAYTLS010000045.1:0-8931 GCA_964438745.1 uncultured bacterium | reverse complement strand
TTGACAAGCTGATATGTCCTTTTAAAACCGCTGTAAAGGCATCTTTTTCTTCTGCGGTAATATTCCCCAATGATATCGTACGCGTAATATCTGTGGTGCCATCGAGATACTGAGCCCCGGAATCAACCAATAATACTCCTTCCGGTTTAATCCTGGCAGCTGTCTCCTTTTGGGCTGTATAATGAACAATCGCACCATTTTCCTTATAGCCAACGATTGTAGAGAAACTTAATCCTTTAAACCTGTCGTTTTCCGATCTGATCGCTGCTAATCGATCCGCGACAGAAACTTCATCCATGGCAATCTTTCCCAAATTATTTTCCAACCAATATAGCCATTTTACCATGGATACGCCATCCCGTAGATGGGCATCTTTGAATCCTTTGATTTCAGTTTCATTTTTGATTGTTTTTAAGGCTGTGGGAATGTTCATTTTTTTTATTAACTGACAGCCATCGGGAATGGCATCTTTTATCTTTTGACTGATTTTATTAAAGTCTACCAGTATTTTACAGCCATCTTTTAGTTTATGTAAAAAGTCATAGATTTTGTCATAATCCAGCAGTTGTATTTGTTCATTCTTAAAAGTCTCCCGTAAACCGTCCGGGACTTTTTGATTGTTGATAAATAAAAAAACGTTCTCTGTAGTGATGAATGCAAAGGCAACAGCGACAGGATTATAGGCGATATCATTTCCACGAATATTAAAGATCCAGGCAATATCATCCAGGGTTGTGATCAAATGACAATCAGCCTGAAAATCTTCCATTTTTTGACGAATTCGCGCGATTTTTTTCTCTCTGTTTTCCCCGGTGATGGATTCATTCAACTCAAAAATTTCTGCTGTTGGAACGGGTGGCCTGTCACTCCAAATTTTATCGATCAGATCTTCATTATAACTGAGGGAAATTTGTTTTTCAGCGAGATTTTCAATCAGGTCATCAACTTCTGTCACTGATAATAGCGAACCATCGAAACCGACAATCGCTTCATTGACCAGATTATCACTAAGCCATTGAGTATAAGTGGGTGTATTATCCGTTCCCATCTTAAAGAGTTCTATTCTACTCCCCTGAAGTTCCTGCTTCGCCTGGATAAAATACCTGGAATCAGTCCACAGCCCGGCTCTGTCCATCGTGACCACTACCGTACCGGCTGATCCGGTGAATCCAGATAACCAGGCCCTTGCCCGCCAATGATCAGCCACATATTCGCTTTGATGCGCATCAGCACTAGGAGCAATCCAGGCATCGATATGTTTTTGTTTCATTAATTGTCTTAGTTTTTCGATTCTCTCTTTTGCCAAACTCATAAAATATTTCCTCAATTTAAATAATCTCTAAAAATATAAGACATTCAAACCAAAAATTCAGCAAATAACTAAAAAAGCCTGTCAGAAATCTGACAGGCTTAAAAGCTGATAAAATGAACAAGTCATTACATTTTTTTCATTCTGCTCTGTTTACGAACACGTTTGATTGACTGAGCTTTTCTGATTCGTCTTTCTTCAGTTGGTTTGATAAAATACTCATTCTTTTTATAATCCTTAAGAATTCCGGATTTTTCGAATTTTTTCTTAAACCGTTTTAACGCTCTTTCGATCGGCTCGTTAGGTCTTACTTTGACTTGGATCATTTAATATCACCTGCCTTTCTTATCCAAGGTATGATCTTAATTTCTCACTTCTGGTCTTATGACGCAGTCTGTTTATGGCTTTTTCCTTGATCTGGCGTACTCTTTCTCTGGTTAAACCGAATTCATCACCGATTTCATTCAGGGTCAGTGAGTACTCGCGATCAATTCCAAAATACATTTGAATTACTTTACGCTCTCTGTCTTTTAAGGTTGATAACGTTTCCCGAATTTCCTGTTTCAAAGAATCCTGCATAATTTCAGAATCAGGATTTTTCTGTCCGCTATCTTTGATAACATCCATGAGACAACTTTTTTCTCCATCTCTGAAGGGCGCATTCAATGACTGGTGGCGGCGGGAAATTCTGATTGCATTGGAAACTTCGCTAGTATTCATTTCCAGATTGTTGGCAATTTCATCCTGTCCGGGCGCACGTTCATTGTTTTTTTCCAAAGATTCTGCTTCTTTGGTAATTTTACTAATCGTACCGACACGGTTGAGGGGTAACCTGACAATCCGTGAGTGTTCCGCCAAAGCCTGTAAAATAGACTGACGAATCCACCACACTGCATAGGAAATAAATTTAAACCCACGGGTTTCATCAAATCTTTCCGCTGCTTTGATCAAGCCAAGGTTTCCTTCATTGATCAAATCAGTCAATGGTAGTCCCTGACCTTGGTAATCTTTTGCTACGCTGACAACAAAACGCAAATTGGCTTCCGTCAATTTTTTTAGCGCATTTCGTTCCCCTTTTTTTACACGTTGAGCAAGATCAATCTCTTCTTCAGGAGTCAACGGCTCATATTGACCGATCTCTTCAAGGTAACGGCCTAAGGCTCGATTAGCATCTGACGATTTAGATTTTTTGACTTTTTTACTCATTTACGAAGAACCTCTATTCTTTAATTAAACAGTTAAACCCAAAAAACAAAAGTCTCTAAGTTTACTTTATTTTTATATTTAAATCAACTTTAAATTATCTTTTTATTTAATGTTAACTTAAGAATAATGTTTCATTTTCTCAAAAATTTTTAAAATACAGTTACTTAGAACCTCTGATTACATTAACGTTACATCTCTTTTATCACCGGTTTTGCGATTATCTTTAGCGATTCAGGCTTTTTGTTATTATTTTTATGCTTTATGGATATGCAACCAAATTATTAATGATTAAACCATGACAGAAAAAGATAAATCTGTAAAAATTATACAACACATGATAAACAGGGTAACAAACAATAAAACTTATCCTTTTTCATTCGAAAACAAGAACAAACAGGATAATTTTATCTATTTAATTAACTATCATCAAATTTCACCAATTTTTCATTATTTCAAAAACTACCTGCCTAAACCACCTACGATTATAAATGAGAAAATACTACTTAAAAGTCAAGAGGCTTTTTTACAAAATTTATGCAGAAGTATGCTCTATATTGATTTTCTAAAACAACCGGATCTCCCGGACTTCTTTCTGGTCAAAGGATTGGTATCCGCACATCTTTTGTATTCATCGCCAGCGCTTCGCTCATTCAATGACCTGGATATTCTTATAGAAAAAAAGCATTATAATGATTGGATAGATTTTTTGAATACAGCCGGATTTAAGCAAAAAGACAACCTTTCCGATACATTTCCAAATAGGATCATTAAAAAATACAATTTTGCCCAACATTTTGTTAATGAAGACAACAACATTGCGATTGATCTGCATCTTAACCTTTCCAACAAGCTCCATCCCTTT
Organism: uncultured bacterium; assembly: GCA_964438745.1. Lineage (GTDB taxonomy): Bacteria > Fidelibacterota > UBA2242 > UBA2242 > JAFGTP01 > JAFGTP01. The sequence continues at coordinate 5,554 of CAYTLS010000045.1, read as the reverse complement.
CAATTCGACCTTTCAGAATTCACAGCAACTCCAAAAACGTTCACAATCGAAGGTGTCAAAATCAAAACCTTTGATAATGAACATCTGCTGATCTATATGCTTTACCACGCGTTTAAGCATTACTATTTTAAAATTCTCTGGTTTATTGATATTCATAACTTTTTTATGACTCAACCTTATGATGAACAGAAAATTCTAGATTTAATTAAAAAACACAAATTACAGGTGTTATTTCGCTATTACCTGGGAATCAGCATTGATCTGTTCGGGGAGACAGGGTTAGATGAAAACTCAGCATTACGAAAACATTTCCAGCCAAAGCGTGATCATATAATTAATTTGACCTCTGTTATCCGCGGAGAACTCAGTTCCGGCAATTCCACAAACCGTTTATTATTGCCAATGAAATACTTGCCAAAGGCCAGCCAGAAATTCAAATATCTGATAAAACAACTCTTCCCTCCTGCTGAAACACAACCGGAATTTTATAAAAATTCCGGCAGGTTGAGTAGATGGGATTATTTAATGAATCGATTTACCAGACTAAAGCGCCTGGACAAATTCAACCAATAATATTCCCAATAATGCCCTGTATCCGTTATAAATCATACTCTCATTTTCTATCCGTGGCAATTATTCCAAACTCTGCTAATGAGGTCCATGGTCCATTGTAGGCCGAATAGGCTACAATTTTCACATATTGCCCATTTACTCGTTCCTTGAACCGGATAGTATTCATTTTTTTCGATTCTTTCAGAGTTACTGTTGTGACCGATTTCCAGTTCTCTCCATCATTCCGCAGATACACCTCACATTTTTTGACAGATCCGTTTTGCGAGCCGTCCTGCCTGGGTAATAATCTTATACCGGCCAGCTCATAGATATTGCCCAAATCGATAATCACTTCATGGGGATGTTTTGGTGTTTTTCCGCTCCATTCAGTGTGCCAAAAGGTGTGGGGGTTGTCATCTATGATACGACTGGCTTCCCGGCCAGGTTCGTGGCTGTCACTGGATATCACCTGCCAGTTGCTTTTATCTACCTTGATTTCACGAATAGGTTTATGAACGAATTTTTCCGTTACACTGCCTGGGATAAACCCTTCTTTAAAGACTCGTGCCTTTATCAGCATATCTTCATCTATTTTGATCGGGCCGGTGTAGGGCTTGGAATTTTTCGTTGGTTCCTCCCCATTTACAGTATAATAAATCGTACCGAAATCTGACTTAATCGCAATTTCGGAATTCTGATTAAGTTTTATCACGGGTGAACTTAATTTGAACTTACCGGCCGCTAATTCATTGAGGTCTGCCCCACTTTTTCTGACCGGGCGAATAGAAAAGGAAAAATTGACTTTCTCCGGATTTAAAATATATTGCGGCAAAACGCCTGGACCGCAACTGGCGTTTCCAAGCCCACGCTGCGCATAATCCAAAGAAAGATAAATATCATTACTTTCCAGCAATTCATTCAGATGATCCGCTTCATCCAATTCCTGTTCAGTATAATTCAAGGCTGAAAAGGACATCCTGTCATTTGCGACAAAAATCGCCCCCCGCTTATTTGGATCAAGCATAGCAACCCATCGTGTATCTTCCCGGTTTCCCATTGCTTGCGGCCGCACATAGGGTACAAAAAAATCTGCCACTTTTTTAGTGTACTGACCAAATAAAGCACCGGCCTGGCGGTCATTGTAATTTTGCCATGGCCCACGGCCATACCAGGACACGCTTGACAACTGTTGGTTGAGGCCGGCAGACATTCCCAATCGTGGTAGTTGCGGCACCTCCGGGCCCGGATTGATATCATTATCGACAAATACAACGCCATTGCTAAAAAAAGTATATGTTGATACCAAATCAAACAAGATGTTGTTTTGTGCTCCGAGATATTTTTTATGAGAAACGACTGTTACCTGGTTATCATTTTCCGTAATAGTTATGTTTTGTACTTCACTTTTCATATCATCCAGTCCGGCTTCATACCATTGACGTCTGATATGGTCGTTATCAACCGGAGCACGAAAAGCGATCAGGTCAAAGCCCATTCCATGATCAAATAATTCTCTGTCATCATAGATAAGGGAATTCAAAATACCGGATTTGTGTGAAAAGACCGCCTTAAATGCTTGCCCTTTAATTATTATGGATTGGTGATTATCCAAAACCCTTAATTTTTCCCGCCCAAAAAGTTTATCGATCAAACCAGTATTATCCTTTTTTGTAAAAGGGACATTTTTTTGGTCGTTTTCTAATTCAAATTGGTCATAGGCGACCAGATGGCCGGCAGGAAGCAAAGGGGCTTGCTTTTTGGTATGAAAGGCAAGGTTAATAAAATATTCCCGTCCGGGCTTCATCATAAATTCACGAAAAGGAAGATTCACTACATCTGTCTGCTGAGGAGCAATATTTACCGGATCCGCCTGTCCGGATTGTATCCTTTTTCCATTTTCTGTTAATTCCCATTCAATATAAAATTCATTCAGATTTGTAAAGAAAAATTCATTGAAAATTTTAATTTTTCCGGTTTCCAGATCAATTGGCTGACAATGAATGGATTGGTATACATATTTGACTTCATTTAATTTTGGGGATGGTGTATGATCGGGAAACAATAAACCATTACAGCAAAAATTGCCATCACTGCCAACATCCTCAGGACCATAATCTCCACCATAGGTATAATATTTTTTCCCATTCTCATCAACTTCCAGCAGTCCCTGATCAACCCAGTCCCAGATAGAACCGCCCTGAAGATAATCAGAATTCCGAATTTCATTCCAATAATCATTCAATGATCCCATGGCATTTCCCATGGCGTGAGCATATTCACACATGATCAACGGACGATCCTGTTTCTCGGCCCCATAATTTTTTACATAACCAACACTGGGATACATGGGACAATATATATCGGTATGGGATGCCAGCCCGGCACGTTCATAATGAACTGGGCGTGTATTATCACGATGCTTTAGCCATTTTGCTGCCTGTTCAAAATTAATCCCATCCCCGGCTTCATTTCCCAGCGACCAGATAATAATCGACGGATGGTTTTTATCTCTTTCCACCATTCTTTGAATCCGGTCCAGATGGGCTTCATACCATTCCGGGTCTTTGGCCAGACTCTCTTCACCATAGCCCATACCGTGGGATTCAATATTGGCCTCATCAATGACATAAAGCCCGTATTGATCACACAATTCATACCAGTAAGGATCATCGGGATAGTGGGCTGTTCTGACGGTGTTGACATTGTATTGTTTCATCAATTTAATATCATGAAGCATTGATTCCCTGGAAATTACATGGCCGGTTTCCGGATCATGTTCATGACGATTGACGCCTTTGATCAGTACCGGTTTGCCATTAACCAATAATTGTCCGTTTTTGATTTCTGACGTACGAAAACCGATTTTCCGTATAATTACCTCCTGTGTTTTACCATCTTTAAAAAGTTTGATAACCAGGGAATATAGGTTTGGCGTTTCAGCCGACCATTTTTTTACATTATCCAATTCTTTGGCAAAATGAATTTTCGTTTCTTTTATGGTATCGTAGTCTTCATAAATTAATTCATTTTTGTCATTTAGAATTTGAGTTTTTACCGAGTGTTCCCGAGAATCTTCTGTCAACTCTATATCAATTTCAAAAATTCCGTTTTCATAATTCTCGTCAAGTGATGCTATTACAAAGTAATCTTTGACAGCTATTTTTGGTTTGGCGTACAGATAAACATCCCGTTCGATACCACTGATCCGCCAAAAATCCTGGCATTCGAGATAAGACCCATCAGACCAGCGATAAACTTCAACAGCCAGTACATTCTCACTGTTTTTAAGATATTTGGTGATGTTCCATTCTGCCGGCGTTTTTGCGCCCTGGCTGTAACCAACTTTTTGTCCATTGATCCAGAGATACATAGCCGACTTAACCGCGCCAAAATGAATAATGATTTCCCGGTTTTTCCAATTTTCCGGAATTGTAAAAGTACGCCGGTAAGAACCAACCGGATTGTAGTTATGGGGAATTTCCGGTGGCGTCGGTCGTTGATGGGGCGAAAAGGCGTAGGGCTGATTGACATAGATCGGAATTCCATAGCCTTCAATTTCCCAGTTTGAAGGCACTGGAATATCATCCCACTTACTAACATCAAAATCCGGTTTGTAAAACACTTCCGGACGATCAGCCGGTCTTCTGACCCAATTGAATTTCCATGTTCCATTCAATGAATGATAATAAGGAGAATTTTCTTTTGATTGGGTAATGGCAGTCTCTTTATCATCAAAGGGAACAACACAGGCATGGGGAGCAACTTTGTTTCTGCCAATCATTTTTGGATTTTCCCAATCCTTTGTTTTTTCAGCATGTAAATCGATTACAACTATATCCATAAAAATTGCAATAGTGATTAGATTCAAAATTATTCTCATTTGTGTTCTCCGCTTTATTTGTGATTTTTTTATTTAAAATAGCGACAAAAAATGATGGTCTCTGCCGCCTGAATAAATGGAACAATTAAAATAGGTGCTGTTGTCTTGTGGTTAATAATTCCCTGATATTTCCGGAATCAAACATTGATCTTTATCATCCTGAACCGCTAATCATGTAATGACCGGACATGTGGGAATTATCCTCGCTCGTAAAAAGCACCGGAGCAATTAGGATTAACCTTTTATACATAAGCTGTGGGATTCAGGTGCTCCACTTCAAAAAGTTCTCTGGCTTCCAGCATAGCAACTCCCAGCGCTCCTGCCACAGTGCCTAGTTTTGACACCTCAAACTGAATGTTTTTATTGAGATGAGTCATAGAATATTTCATAGCTGATGTTTGAATAGAGTTGATAATAAACTCATTGACTGTGGCAATTTTTCCACCGAATATGATCATTTCAGGATTGATAATATTGATCAGTTGTGCCAATCCAAACCCCAGATAAGAAGCCGCCTCTTCTAAAATTTCAATAGAAAAAGTATCTCCCTGGTTGGCCGATTCGAAAATTATCTTGGCATCAATTTCTTCAATATTACTTATTTTTGAAGTAATTATAGTTTGGGCGCCTTTTTGAATTTTTTCTTTTGCTACTCTCGCCATGGCTTTTCCTGATGCATAGGTTTCCAAACAGCCATGTTTGCCGCAATAACAAAGATTTCCTTCCGGCACCACCTGTAAATGTCCAAATTCACCGGCATAAAAATCACTGCCATAAAAAATCTTTCCATTGATGATCATGCCGAGTCCAAGTCCCCAGCCCATGTTGATACAAAGTACATTTTCTTTACCTTTAGCAGAGCCGAACCATAATTCGCCTAAGGCCATAGCTTTGGCATCGTGTTCGATATTAACCGGTTTTTGAAATTTATCTCGGATCATATCTTCCAGCGGTTCATCACCAAAATTAAAATAGGTTTCACTGATCCCTTTGGGGCCCTGAATAATTCCGGGAATGGAAATACCAATGCCAAGAACTTTATTGTAATCCACTTTCGCATCTTCCAGGATTTGTTGAACTTCTTTATACAGTTCATCAATCACTGATTTTTCATTGCTTTGC
>CAYTLS010000044.1:0-9037 GCA_964438745.1 uncultured bacterium | reverse complement strand
CTAACCCTACCGGTGCTGATTTTTGCGCAGCAGACCCTGACCCTGGAAAACTGTCGCGAAAGGGCATTGACAAACAACCACAGGATAAAAATTGCTAAAGAAAACCTGTCAGCAGCAGAATATAATGTGAAACGCTCACGCACTGCTTTTCTGCCAAAAATCAGTTTCACAGGTAGTTATCTGCACATGACCAATAAACTCAAATATGAGATCGATGAAATGTCGATTCCCATTGGTAATAAGGACGGCAGTTTTGATGCTGAACATTTGGAAGCAGTCATCGGCCCCGATGGGAATCCGCTGACAAATCCTGATGGGTCACCGGTGATGAAGCCCAAAAATTGGCTGCATTTTCCCGGTACCCAATTAAAACTGGGAGAACACAATAATTATATGCTCAATGTGGGGTTGACCCAGCCACTTTTCACCGGCGGCAAGCTGTTGCAGCAATACAAAATCAGTAAGAGCATGGCGGCTATAGCCAAAGAACAGGAAGTGTTATCTAATTCTGAAGTGATCCTGAAAACCGATGAACTTTTTTGGAAAATCATTTCTGTAACGGAAAAGGTGAAACTGGCACAGGAATATGTCAATCTTGTGGAAACCCATGTTGAGGAATTAAACCATTACCTTGACGAAGGACTGATAACCAGCAATGATTTGTTGAAAGCAAAGGTCAAACTGAATGAAGCCAAAATGAATCGACTCAAAGCTGAAAACGGGCGGGATCTGGTGAAAATGGCTCTTTGTCAGCATATTGGTCTGCCATTGCAAACTGATATTCAATTACAGGATATAAAAAAAACAAACTTTAAACCGTTGAATATGGCCATCGTCAATGACCAGGGGGCAGAAAATCGCAGTGAACTGTCCATTCTTAAAAAACAGATTGATATCAATCGTTCTGTGGAAAAGATCGCTTTTTCACGGTATCTTCCTGATATTGTGTTAACCTCAAATTATATGACCTTAAACCCTAATCCCTATAATAGTTTTGAGGATGAATTCGGTAGTGATGTCACAGTTGGCATTGCTGCTCAATTTGAAATATTCAACTGGAATGCCCGGGGCCATAAACGGGCCTCTGCCCGTCATCTGCGTAAAGCTGCTGAACAAAAATATGAAGAGAGTAAAACAATGATCAAACTGGATATCCAACAGGCGGCTTTTCGCGTCAATGAAGCAGTTAAAAAAATTACCCTGGCGGAATCTAACATGGAGCAGGCCGAAGAAAATCTGGCGGTAACCCGTGACAATTTCAAAGAAGGTCTCGCAAAGAGCAGTGATGTGCTTGACGCGCAAACGCTTTGGCAGGATGCGAAATCAGAATTGATCGACAGCAAGAGCGAATATCACATCAATCTGACCAATTATAAAAAAGCCATCGGACAATTATCAACCAAAGCCAAAAAAATAAATTAAGGAGATACAAAAATGAAAAAAATAATTGCGGTCACTTTATCGCTATTGCTAATGTTGTCAGCCTGCTCCCATGAAACAGAGGATAAGGTTGAAGCCCCTAAAAATCCTTATGTAAAAGTGGCCACTATAGAACGGGAAACATACCGTCCGGTTTTGCATTTTAGTGGAAGTGTTTTCGCCAGCCAGGAAGCAAATCTAAGCTCCGTTTTGCCCGGCAGGGTAGAAAATTTTTTCGTCTCCGAAGGCCAGCAGGTGAAAAAAGGAGAATTAATCGCGGAACTGTCCGGAGAATTACTCACCCAGGCACAGCTTGAATATGAAACCTACAAAAAAGATTTCGGACGCGTTTCCCGGCTTTATGAAAAAGGGAGCTTACCGGAGCAAAAATTTGATCATGTAAAAGCGCAGTATGAAGCCAAAAAAGCCAATTATGAACTGGTCAGGAAAAACACACAAATTCGCGCCCCCTTTACCGGTATTGTAACAAAAAAGATGATTCACGAAGGAGAGAGTTTTATTGTTATGAATCCGGGCTTGGAACCGGGATATTCTCATGCATCGGGCGTGGTCCGGCTGATGGATTACTCACAGATAAAAATTGAAATTCATGTGAGTGAAAAGGACTTTGCTCATTTGCAGCAGGGTATGGCGGCAGAAATTACGGTGGAGGCATATCCAAAACAAAAATGGACCGGCAAAATCAGCCGGCTTGCCCATACCTTTGACACGATGACCAAAACTGCGGAGGTGATAATTTTGGCGGACAATAAGGCGTTGAAATTAAAACCCGGCATGTTTGCAAAAGTTGCGATTCCTATCCAGGAACAACAGGCGATTTTTGTGCCCATGAATGCGATTTCCAGACAACCGGGTACCGGCAATGATTATGTTTTTACCATAAGGAAGGCTACCGCGGAAAAGAAGCCGGTTGAGCGGATCACTACGAAAGGTGACCGCGTGGCAGTATCCGGCTTGACCTCCGGCGAAACAATTGTTGTCGAAGGCAAATCCAAATTGCGCAACGGCGCCAAAGTTAACATCAGCAACCAATAAGGAGCATCATTTATGAAATTACCACATATATCAGTTAAGCGACCGGTTGCCACAGCCATGCTCTTTTTGGCGATATTGTTGTTTGGTGTTGTTTCCATGTTTCGGCTGCCCCTGGATCTGTTGCCGGACCTGGAGTTACCGGTTCTGACCGTGATCACACCTTATCCCGGCGCCTCGGCAGAAGAAGTGGAAGAGCAGGTGACGCAGCAAATTGAAAAATTTCTCTCCGGAACAGCAGACCTGAAAAATATTACCTCACAATCCAAGGAAAACGTTTCCTTTGTCCAGATGGAGTTTAACTGGGGTGCGGATTTGGATAACGCCTCTAATAATGCCCGTGACATGTTGGAAATGGCCAAAATGGAATTGCCGGATGGTGCAAACAATCCGATTATTTATAAATTCAGTTCCTCCAACGCGCCGGTAATCATCTACAATGTCAGCGCGCAGGAAAGTTATCTGGGATTGGAAAAAATTCTCGAAGATGAAATTTCATCACCCATTCAAAAAATAGATGGCGTGGCCACAGTATTGTTCATTGGCACCCCCAGCCGGGAAATCAAGATCAACGTTGATCCGCAAAAGCTGAAAGCCTACGGATTGTCCGTTCAGGGGATTTCCAATGTACTGCAAGCCGAAAATGTCTCCATTCCCGGCGGTAATATTAAATCGGAAAATAATGATATTTCCCTGCGGGTCCCGGGAAAATTTGAAAATATCAAGGCGATTGAAAATTGCGCCCTAGCCAACCTGAAAGGGAAAACGATCTACCTGAAAGATGTCGCCACAGTCAATGATGGTTTCAAGGATATTGATGTTTTTGCGACCTCCCGTTTTGGACGGGGCGTGGTGATGATGGTGCAGAAACAGTCCGGCGCCAATACGGTGGAAGTGGTCCATAACATTCGCGACAAAGTGGCGGATCTGCAAGGCCGGTTGCCGGAAGATCTACAGATCAAAGAACTTCTGGGGACTGATGAGATTGTGGTGGAAGCGATTCGCAACCTGGCTATGACAATTTTTTGGGCCCTGATCTTTGTAGTTTTGGTCGTTTTTTTCTTTTTAAGGGATTGGCGGGGAAGTTTGATTGTATTCTTAACAATACCCTTTTCCCTGATTGTTTCCTTTTCTTTGATGTATACAATAGGCTGGACCATCAATATCTTTTCGTTGATCTCGCTGATCATCGCTCTCGGTATGGTGGTGGACGCCGCGATTGTAGTCTACGAAAATATTACCCAGCACGTAGAAAAAGGCGAAAAGCCAAAACTGGCGGCGGTCTTTGGCACCAGTGAAATGGGTATGGCAATTTCCGCCTCGACAGCCACCACGATTTCTGTATTTTTGCCCATGATCTTTATGGGGGGCATTGCAGGAATCTTATTTCAGCAATTGGCGATCCTGGTCTCCGTAACATTGCTGACAGCTCTTTTTACTTCTCTGACCTTAACGCCGATGGTCTCGTCGCAACTACTAAAACCTTTGGAGAAGCGGAAAAAGGAACATGGTAAATTATTCAAATTTTTTGAGAAAATTTTTACAGCTGCGGAAAATGCTTACAAGCAAGCCCTGAACTGGTCGATCGGGCACAATTTGATAGTGATTCTCATTGTCATCCTTTTATTTGGCGGAACTATTTATATGGCACGCTATGTTGAGACCGATTATCTTCCCAATTTTGACGCCGGTGATTTAGTGGTGGTTTTTGAAACGGAAGTGGGGACCAGCGCCGAAAAAACGAACCGGGTGGCAGAGAAAGTAAAACAGATCATGACAGAGGAAATTCCGGAACGGGTTGACGGCTCATTGTTTTCCATTACCGGACAAACGGAAGAAGGATTGTTGACCTCTGTGGGATTCCAGGAAGGGAAAAATATTGCCAATATCATGACACATTTGGTATTATGTAATAAACGCGAACGGTCTGCCGAGGAAATTGCGGAAGCCCTTCGCCCACAGATTGAAAAGATCCCTGAAATTGCGAATTTTCATATTACCGCCGGCAGTGTCTACTCCTCAGCCATTTTAGGCAGTGTGAAACCCATTGAAATAGAACTGACCGGCAACAATCTTGACCAGCTCAATACAACAGCCGAAGTGTTGAAAGGTAAAATCGAAAAATTAAACCTGCTTACGGATATTCAGACAACTATTGATAAGGGAAAACAAGAAATTGTTTTTGATATTGACCGGGAAAGAGCGTCACATCTGGGACTAAACGCGATGATGATCGCCTCCCAGGTACGCCATGCTATTTATGGAACTGAGGCCGGCAAGTATTCTGATCAGGGTGAAGAATATGAAATTCGTATTCGCTATAGTGATAATTACCGCAGCAATATCGACGAGTTACAAAATATTGTGCTGACCAACCTGCAGGGAGAGCAGGTAAAAATATCCCAGGTGGCTGATCTGAAAATGGATACCAGCCCCCAGTTAATCCGGCGTAAAAGCCAGCAGCGGATCGTAAAAGTGCAGGCCTCTCTGAATATTGGCGCCTCACTCAGTAAAGCGGCTGAAGAAGTACAGGCGGTGCTGGATGATTACGATGGTCCCCAGGGAGTTGATGTTCAATTGATGGGACAGGTTTCCGAGCAGGGCCGTTCGTTCGGTGATTTGCGTCTGATCTTTGCCCTGGGAATTTTGTTGGTTTATATGGTTATGGCCGCCCAGTTTGAATCTTTTAAAAATCCCTTTATCATCATGTTTGCTATTCCTTTGACAATTATTGGTATTGTTTGGGCATTCTTGCTGACCGGGACTACCTTGAGCATTAATTCGTTTATCGGTGCGATTATGCTGATCGGAATTGTGGTAAACAATGGTATTGTATTGGTGGACTATATGGATTTGCTGGTTGCCCGCGGGTATGAATTTTATGATGCGGTGCTGGAAGGTGGCCGCTCGCGATTTCGACCGGTGCTGATGACCTCGCTGACCACGATATTGGCAATGGTGCCAATGGCCACCAGTACCGGCATGGGTAATGAAATGTTTGTCCCTATTGGTATCACGATGATCGGCGGCCTGCTGGTGTCCACCTTTATTACATTACTATTCGTGCCGTCGCTGTATGTGGTCTTTAACAGGAATAAAAAACAAGCGTAAGGATTGGGGGTGCATGACTCAGCCTTAAAAGGAGTGAAGGATGAAGATGATATATATTACTTATAATGTAAGTGTGACAGATGAGATACAAAAAATATTACAGGAACTGGAAGTTGAAAACTACCAAATTTTTGAGAATATCCTGGCGAAGACCAGCGGTTCTGTACCCCGGCTGAATACACCGGTCTGGCCGGGGATGAACAACTCTGTATTGATACAGATTCAGGAACCATCAGATCTGCAGGAGCGAATTCAGCAATATAACCAAACGATCAGAGATGACAGTGAAAAAATATTTTATTATCAATGGGAAATCGAACCCTTAACCTGATTGAGAGAAATAAATAATGTTGAATAAAGAAACAAAAAGCCTTTATTAATGGTAATAAATTGTTTAAGATTAATGAAGTTGATCTTTTTTACAAGGCAAGTGGCCAGTAGAAATAAGGAAAAAAATTCCGGCATTAAAGAAAAAAGGGAGTTTGCCGAAAAAGGTTAAAGTCGGATTAAATCTTGGTATGCAAATTGTTGGGAAGAACAGTTGTTTAAAAAGCCAGTGAGGAAACAAAAACAAAATATCAAAACCAATAAGTTTACTTGCAAATAAAAGCTGATCCGGTTATATTAACCGGTTAAAATAAATTGTGAAAAAAGTAACAATGTTCCATATACCACAAAGCCCAAAGGAGATTTTTTAATGGATGTAAAACTCGAAAAACTAATCGACAAAATTAAAGCCGAGGGTATCGAGCAGGCGGAACAGGAAGCAGGGCAAATTCTTCAAAATGCTAAAAAAGAAGCAGACCAGATTGTTAAAGGCGCCAATAAAAAAGCCGACCAAATAATCGAAGATGCTAAAACTGAAACCGAAAAACTGCAAATCAGCGGAAAATCAGCCCTAAAACAGGCTGAAAGAGATGCTGTGCTCGTAACCAAAGAAAGAATCACTGAAATTCTAAATAATGTCTTCAAAAAAGAAATCAGTGAAAAATTGAAACCCGATGTTGTCGTGGAACTGATCAAAAAAATGGTGGAAAATTCCGGCGATGATCAAAAAATGAAAGCACTGGTCAGTCAACAGGATGTTGATAAATTGGAAAAACTGCTGGTATCCAAAGCTCAAAAAGGGCTCGCTGACTCAGTGGAGATCAAAGTGGATCGTGGTGTTTCAAAAGGATTCAGAATCGGTAAAAAAGGTGAAGATGTTTATTATGATTTCACCGATGAAAGCATTGCTGAATTCCTGCGTGAATTTTTAAATCCATCAATCCAAAAAATGTTAAGTGAATAATGGACAGATATTATTATATTGCCACCCAGCTGCCGCTGCTACAATTTGACAGCGATATTGACTTCACCCAAAAGAAGTTGTATTACGAAGCGGAAAAATGGCTGGGAAGCAAGGATATTCGAATCCTGGAAGAAACCAATATCAATAATACAGATATCAGCTCTTCCGATCCCGGTATTACCGCACAATATAAAAAATTCGAAACAAAGTTGAGAACTGATCTGGTTGACTGGCGCAAGGCCAAAAAGGAAAACTATGAGCACAAAACCACACTGGTCCCGCTCACTCTTCTCAAAGAAAATAATCCCCTGGAAATTGAAATAGAATTACTGCGACTGCGCTGGAATTACCTGGAGGAATTAGGTCTGGAACATTACTTTGATTTGGAATTTTTGATCGTATTCAATTATAAATTACAAATACTGGAAAGATTGAAATCCTTTGATAAGGAAAAAGGTGTTGAAAATTTTAAACAATATACTGAAGTAGGCATATGAGTAAAAACACAGGAAAAATAACAGGAATTGCCGGTAACATGATTACTGTAAATGTCCCTGGTGACATTATACAGAATGAGATCGGCTATGCAGTAACCGGCGATGAACGGTTAAAAGCAGAAGTAGTTAAGATTCAGGGTGACTCCGCTTTTATGCAGGTTTTTGAAAGTACCAAGGGCCTCAGCATCGGAGACATGGTAGAATTTTCCGGCGACATGCTATCTGTCGAGTTAGGCCCGGGAATTCTGGGTATGGTTTATGATGGATTGCAGAATCCCTTGAATGAACTGGCAAAAGAGCACGGCTTCTTTTTGAAAAGAGGCGCGGTAATCGAGCCACTGGACAGGGAAAAAACCTGGACTTTTACACCCACCGCAAAAACCGGTGACAAAGTCAGAGCCGGTGACAAACTTGGAACAGTAAAAGAAGGTATTTTTGATCATCCGATCTTTGTTCCTTTTCATTTAATGGGGGAATATGAACTGACTGAAATTGTTGATAAAGGTGATTACAAAGTGGATAAGGTTGTTGCCAAAGTCAATGATGAGCAGGGGGATAGTCACGATTTGAAAATGTATTTCAAATGGCCGGTGAAACTGTCGATTGATAATTACCGTGACAAAATGGTACCCACTGAACCGATGGTGACACAGACCCGTATTATTGATACATTTTTTCCGGTGGCCAAAGGCGGTACCTATTGTATTCCGGGACCTTTTGGCGCGGGAAAAACCGTATTGCAGCAGGTAACCAGTCGGTTTGCGCGAGTTGATATTGTGATCATCGCGGCTTGTGGTGAACGGGCCGGCGAAGTGGTGGAAACACTACGTGAATTTCCGGAAATCACTGACCCGCGTACAGGAAAATCTCTAATGGAAAGAACGATCATCATTTGCAACACCAGTTCAATGCCGGTGGCTGCCCGTGAGTCTTCGGTTTATACAGCCGTAACCCTGGGTGAATATTACCGCCAAATGGGACTGGATGTGTTGATGCTGGCCGATTCTACTTCAAGATGGGCACAGGCCATGCGTGAATTGTCCGGCCGTCTGGAAGAAATTCCCGGTGAAGAAGCCTTTCCGGCTTACCTGGAATCCAGAATCGCGCAATTTTACGAACGCGCCGGTCTGGTGGAACTCAATGATGGAGGCAGCGGCAGTTTAACGATCGGTGGTACAGTAAGTCCGGCCGGTGGTAACTTTGAAGAACCGGTAACTCAATCCACACTGAAAGTAGTGGGCGCATTTCACGGACTATCCCGTGATCGCTCCAATGCCCGCCGTTATCCGGCCCTGGACCCGCTGGACAGTTGGTCAAAATATAACAGTTTTATTGATGATGAAAAAATCGCTGATGCCCGTGAATTTCTCAAACGAGGCAATGAAGTTCACCAGATGATGCAGGTGGTCGGCGAAGAAGGCACTTCAATTGATGATTTTATTGTCTATCTGAAATCAGAATTTTTGGATAATGTTTATTTGCAACAGAACTCTTTTGATGAAGTCGACGGTGCTACTTCACCGGAACGACAAAAATATATATTTGGCAAGATTCTGAAAATTCTGGATGCAGAATTTCAGTTCAAAGATAAACAGGACGCCCGTGATTTCTTTAATTCACTGCGCTCCAAATTCATTGACATGAATTATATTGACATGGAAAATGA
>CAYTLS010000043.1:0-9135 GCA_964438745.1 uncultured bacterium | reverse complement strand
TCTTCGCGTCCGCCAGTGGATTCACACCATCATCTTTGTACACGACTTTACCATTCTTATCCAGTACAAAGGTCCAGCGTTTAGTGGTGACGCCACGCTTGAGGGTTACTTCCTTATCATTCACCTCTTTTTTGATCTCGCCGCCATCGGAGTAGGGAACGCCGAAGAGTTTGGCGACTTTGCCATTGGAATCGGATAGTAGCGTGAAATTCAGGTCTTGGGCTTCCTTAAAGACTTTCAGGGCTTCCACTTCGTCACCACTGACACCGACAACCGTGGCGTTTAACTCTTCAAATTCAGACATATTGTCCCTGTAACTACAGGCTTGCTTGGTGCAGCCAAAAGTCATGGCAGCCGGGTAGAAGTAGACCACCAGGTAGTCACTTTCCAAGGAATCGGAGTGCCAAATTTCACCATCGTCGGCCGGCAATTGGAATGAAGGAACCTGTTCGCCAACGGTTACTTCTGCAGCGACTAAAAACATGATGGAAAATAATATCATTAAACTTGCTTTTAATACTGTTTTCATCTTTTATACTCCCTTGTTGATTTGTTACCAATATACATAAGAACGACTGTTTTGTAAATAGTTACAGTAAAATAGTATTTTTGTAGGAATTTTTTTTGTAGAACTGGTTCCCAAATTCAATTTGGGAACCAGCAGTGTGCTTTGTATTGGGAGCAGTAGAGTGCTTGGTTTTGAGAATCAATAGACTGGTTGGTTTTGGTAGTAGATTGTTGGGAAGTAGGCTGAAGCCTGCTATGTATTTTCGACCATTATTTTTTTTGGGCTGTCCCAAAAAATATTATA
This sequence comes from uncultured bacterium, assembly GCA_964438745.1. Lineage (GTDB taxonomy): Bacteria > Fidelibacterota > UBA2242 > UBA2242 > JAFGTP01 > JAFGTP01. The sequence continues at coordinate 8,324 of CAYTLS010000043.1, read as the reverse complement.
TTTTTTGAAATTTGGAATTAATTGTTATTCCACCGAACAGGACAATAGGAATTGTCCTCTGCATTTTTTTTGCAACGTGACCTTTGGGACAACCACCTAATTTGAAAAATAAAAATATCTATTGAAAATTAATTTGAAGGAATGAAGGAGATTCTACTCAAACATAACACTGACGGATTCATTGTTTAGCAGCCGGTTGATTACCAGGGTGAATAATTCAGACAGATTGATGATTTTAACAATTCCCAACGCGTTAATATTATCAGCCGGTAAGACAGAGTTGGTGGTAAAAATATTGCGCAGATTATATTGATCACGGAGCAGGGTGAAGTTCCGGCAGCATTGATCAACTCCCAACAAGTGAGCCGCCCCAATATTGATTTCATCAATACCTTTGCTGTTACTCAATAATTTAGCCACTTCAAAAATGGTCGATCCGGTGGAAATAATATCATCAATAATGATCGCTTTTTTCTTGCCGGTAAAATCGCCGACAATTTCCATGATCTCCACGGTTTCCTTGGAGGGTCGAAATTTTGAGGCCACCGCCATGGGCAGATTGAGCCCTTTGGCAATATTTTTCAGGGTTTTTGCGGCGCCAATGTCCGGTGCCACGAGAATTGTATCCGGGGACCCGGCAAAATTCTTAAAGGCTTCTGTCCAGATGGGCACAGCGCTAATATTGTTAAGGGGAATGGAGGCAAAGAAGCCGTGAATCTGCGGCGAATGGGGTTCCAGACAAGCAATGCGGTCAATCCCGGCACTGATCATCAGGTCAGCGACCAGCCGGGCTGTGGTGGCTTCACGCATATATTCGGTGGGTTTATCCTGGCGGGAATAGCCCAGGTAACTGGTGATCCCGGTGATGGATTTTGCGCCATGCTCCCGGAAAGCGCGGGTAGCGATTAAAAAAGACATTAAATTATCATTAATCGACTCCTGAAACAAGGGATTGAAAAGCGACTGAAAAAGGAATACATGTTTACCGGATACTGATTTACTGATCCGGACTTTGAGTTCAGTATCGGAGAAAGACTCGTCGATATTTTCCAGGAAAATGACATTCCCTGTGGTGGCACGGGCATATTTGTCATAAACCTGTTTCGCCAGGTAATTGCCGGCGCGTAAACTGGCAATGACGATCGGTGTATCGCTATTTTTGATAAAATATTTATCAAAATCAAATATCATGGGATTAACGCTCTATCATTTCCCGGGCGTTTGTCAATCCGCTCCGCTGGCTTAGGAAATTGTCTGTTTTTGTCTCATTAATAATTTTTTCGGCGGTGTCAAGGATTCTGTTTTTCTCCTCTGTTTCCGGAAGCTGATTGGCAAATTTGATGATATCCAGTTTCTGCAGCGTCTCTTCCAATTGCATTTTGATCGTCTCTGTGATGCCAATATCCGGTAAACTGTCAATGATATCACGGGTCGGCATTTCCAGGGCGCGGATAAAAAACCGGTTTTCCAAATATTCGCGAATCACATAAGAAATCTCCGTATATGTTTTAATGATCTCCTGCTCAGTGCTGAAGGCCATTTTTTGAATCGCTGCCAGTTTTTTGAGCGCAATAACATGTGGCGGGTCAAGATATTTTTCGTCAAATGCGACATCGGGATGTCCTTGTTTCCAGCGTCGATACCAGAGATACCAGGCGATGAATATAACGAGCAGAATCAAAACAAAGATAACAATATCCCAGGGAATAATGGTGGGTAGAGGGAAAGGCGGCTTGATATCTTTGGGCTGAACATTTTTATCGGGGGGCAGGACTGAGATCACATTAACCAAATGAGGACTTGTCTGATAAGCCTGTTGGTCGCCGTTTTCCTTCTCAATAGCCAGGGTCAGTTCGGGAATTTCGACTTTGCCTGTATCAAACAGCGCGATTTTGAAATCAAATTCCTTTTGGAAACCGGAGGCGATTTTTTCGGCCTTGCGACTTTCCCGGGCTACCAGTGAAAAATCTTGCAATTCATCATTGATATTGGGAAAAGCAATCGTTGTATGTTGATTGTCGTAGAGGACACGAATATTAAGATTGACCTGATCGCCAACCGTGGCGATGGTGGTATCGATTTGGGAAGTTACCGAAATGCCGGCCAGTAAGCCGTTAACAAGCAGAATAAGTGATAGAGATAAAACTTTTAGCAATTTATTCACACGAAGATTCCTCTTGTTTAGCGTATTCTCTTTTCTCGTTGTTTGAAAAATTTGATCAGGGGTTCGATATAACTCTCCGACACATTGATCAGAACATGATCCAGGTTGATCCGCTTACTCTGCTGCTGAAAATTCTGAAATTTTTCCTGCATAAAGGCGCCATAGTTTTTGCGGAATTTTGGATTAGTTGTATCCACCCAAATTTCCTCATCGGTTTCCGCGTCTCTCATTTTCATTAAACCGACATTGGGCAGATCTATTTCACGTTGATCATAGGTCTGAATCGCCACCACATCATGCTTTTTATTCAGGATTTTGAGAGGTTTCATAAAATTGGTATCATCGAAATCAGAGACCAGAAATACAATGGTATGACGGCGCAGTCCCCGGAGCAGGTATTCCAACCCGTTTTTTATATTGGTTTTTTTAGATTTGGGTTTGAAATAGAGAATTTCACGAATAACTCGCAACACATGGGATTTGCCTTTGGCCGGCGGAATATATTTTTCAATATCGTCGGTAAAGATCAATAAGCCGACTTTATCATTGTTCTTAATGGCGGAAAATGCTAAAACCGCGCAGATCTCAGCGGCAATTTCCGCTTTGAATTTTTCACCGGTTCCAAATTGTCCTGATCCGGAGGCATCCACAGTCAGCATTACAGTGAGTTCACGTTCTTCTTCATAAACTTTAACAAAGGGCCGGTTGGCGCGGGCGGTGACATTCCAGTCGATTTTACGAATATCATCGCCGATTTGATATTCACGGACTTCGGAAAATTCCATTCCCTGGCCTTTGAATACCGAATGGTATTCGCCGCTGAAAACATCATTGACCAGGTTCCTGGTTTTCAGTTCAATGTGTCTGACTTTTTTGATTAATTCTTTTGGAATCATAGGTCGTTGCTATTTTAGGGAACTTCCACAGTTTCAATGATTCGTTGAATGACATCCTCAGAGCTTACTTCTTCAGCTTCCGCTTCAAAGGTCAGCAGCACGCGGTGGCGCATGACATCCATAATGACATCACGAACATCTTCCGGTGTCACAAAGCCACGTCCCTGCATAAAGGCTTTTGCTTTACTGGTTAATGCCAGGTTGATTGATGCGCGGGGAGAGGCGCCGGTATTGATGAGGTCCTTGAGGTCATCGAGATTTGCTGTTTCCGGTTCACGAGTGGCAAACACCAGGTCAATGATATACTTTTGAATTTTTTCATCCATATAGACATCATTTACCACAGCGCGGGCATTTTTAATATTTTCCGTTGTGATGACCGGCTGAAGCACTTCTTTGACATTGTTTTTCGTGGTGGCCATGCGTGTCATGATTTTCATTTCTTCTTCACGATTTGGATAATCAATCACGACTTTTAACATGAAACGATCAACTTGTGCTTCGGGCAGGGGATAGGTACCTTCCTGCTCGATTGGGTTCTGAGTCGCCAATACCAGAAAAGGATCATCCAGTATATGGGTTGTATCGCCGATACTGACCTGCTTTTCCTGCATCGCTTCCAGCAAAGCCGACTGAACTTTTGCCGGTGACCGGTTAATTTCATCGGCAAGAATAATATTACTGAAAATTGGACCTTTTTTGGTTTCAAAGGTTCCATTTTTCTGATTATAGATCAGGGTACCAATCAGGTCGGCCGGTAATAAATCCGGTGTAAATTGTATGCGATTAAAACTGGCTTTGATGACTTTGGCCAGCGAACTGACAGTCAGTGATTTTGCCAGGCCGGGAACACCTTCCAGTAAAATATGGCCGTTACAAAGCAGGCCAACGATCAGGCTGTCCACCATTTTTTCCTGGCCGACAATTACTTTTCCCAGTTCCTGCTTTACATTGGTAATGAAACTGCTTTCCTGCCTGATTCTTTCATTCAATTCAGTTAAATTAAATGACATAAAAATCTCCGCTTATTTCTTAATCAGTTATGTTGGCGTCTTGCAATTCTTCCAGGGTCTTACCCATGTTCTCAATTTCCCATTCCGCTGATGAAACTAGTCCATGGCCGGGATATGTCTTGATGAAATGTTGATAGGCCTTTTTTGCTTCATTGTAGTTTTCCATTTCATTAGCGTAAATATAGCCGATCATAAATAGCGCATTGGGTGCTTTATCGGAATCCGGATAGTTTTTTTCAATCTGGCGATATTTTTCAATGGCTTTTTCATAATCTTTGATGTTGTTTTTATATATTTCAGCAATAAAAAAAACAGCCTTTAGTGCTTCTTCGCTGTCGGGATAATAGTTGATAATATTTTGAAATTCGTCAATAGCGCGGTCATAATTTTCGACATCAAAAAGAGCGGAACCGGATTCCCAGTATCCTTCCGCGGTTTTGGTGGGTTTCGAGCAGCTGTTGATCGCCAGCAGGATGACTAGCACGGGTAATAAGATATAAAGACTCTTTTTCATTTTTTTCTACCTCCTAAGGAATTCAATTATTTGTTATCCGTAATAATTAGCGTAATTTAATTTTTTTTGATGATAAACCAATAACTAAATCTTGTTTTTATATTCCATAAATCATCACAAATGCTACAAAACTGACGCTTAAAAGTTCCGTAAAATATTGAAAAATTTTTAGAAGAAAAACAAGAAGCGCTATTCCCGAAATCACTGTGAAGAAATGTTATCCAACCAAAGAACTGAAATTCCGTCACTTTTTCACAGACTTGAGTATAAACCGGCTGGTGATTCCCTTCCGGTCCATCAAAATGAGAGCGAAAAAAACCATGAATAATACAGGTTAATTTCACAATCCCTTTGTTCCCTCAGATTACCATCGTGAGGATACGTCACACCACCTGTTTTTTTACGAAGAACCAAGTTTTAATTGTTTCAAAATACCCGGGGGCATAAATTCCCTGTATTCATGTGAGCTATTTTTTTTCATTGTTTACTTAATTAAACCGGGCAGAAACAAAATGAGAATAAAATCAACCCTATTTTTTTTCCTTTTATTTGCAATTTCAACCGCACAAAATTCCAGGCTATTGGATAACCAGAACAATATTAAAAGCAATATGGTGTTGGTTGAAGGCGGTACTTTTTATATGGGCCGAAATAGTGGTGATATTATCGAACGCCCGGCTCATAAAGTGACGGTAAAGGATTTTTACATCAGCAGATATGAAGTCACCTTTGCTGACTATGACCGGTACTGTGAAGCCACCGGACGAAGTAAACCTGACGATGAAGGCTGGGGCCGGGGAAACCGTCCGGTCATTCATCTGACTAAAGATGAAATGATTGAGTATTGCAGCTGGGTTGGCGGACGATTACCAACGGAAGCCGAATGGGAATTCGCCGCCCGCGGTGGACGTAGCAGCAAAGGATACCGATATGCCGGTAGCAATACCCTGTCCCGCGTCGCATGGTATGATGCCAATTCCTATAATCTTGATGAATCCCATCCCGATTACGGGACCCATCCGGTTGGCGAAAAGCAGCCCAATGAATTGGGGCTTTATGACATGAACGGCAATGTTTGGGAAATGGTCAGCGATTGGTTTGATGAGGATTACTATGCTAATTCGCCAATCAATAATCCGAAGGGTCCAAAAGAAGGAAATGTGGCGGTTTTACGAGGGGGGTCCTGGTTTGATATTCCAAAGCTCTGCCGGCCAACAGCAAGAGTCCGTAGTTTCCCGAATTACCGGAATTATGATATTGGGTTTCGGGTTGTGAAAGACCGGTGAAATATATCGGGATTATCCGAAAATGCTATTCGTCCACGAATGACACGAATTTTCACAGATTAACTATTCTATTTCAAACGTCAATTCATCGCCATCATAATCAATCGTCAGTTGATCATTTTCTTTTAATTTTCCTGATAATATCAACTCCGCTATCGGATTCAATAGCAATTTTTGAATATTTCGTTTGACCGGTCGCGCACCGTAAACCGGGTCCCAACTGACTTTTGCCAAATATTTAACGGATTCTTCGGACAATGTCACATTGATATTCTGGTTAGCAGCAAGGCTTAGAAGATGTCGGAACTGAATTCTGACAATATCCTCAATTTCCTTGGGCAGCAGCGGTGTAAATACAATGGTTTCATCTATTCTGTTGAGAAATTCCGGTTTCAGATGGTCTTTTAATTCATTCATTACGGTTTTCTGTATCACATCATATTTTTCAGCGATATTTTCCTCTGTTAGCTCTGAGGTTTGGCTGGTAATCAGATGGGAGCCCAGATTTGAAGTCATGATCAGAAGGGTATTGGTAAAATCCACCACCCGGCCTTTGCTGTCGGTTAACCGGCCATCATCAAGAACCTGCAACAACAAATTGAAGACATCATAATGGGCTTTTTCAATTTCATCCAGCAGGATCACCGAATAGGGATGGCGGCGAATCGCTTCGGTTAATTGACCACCTTCGTCATAGCCCACGTAACCGGGAGGCGCGCCAATCAATTTGGCCACTGCATGCCGTTCCATATATTCCGACATGTCAATTCGCACCAGGGCATTTTCGTCACTGAACAGAAATTCTGCCAATGCTTTGGCCAATTCTGTTTTTCCGACCCCGGTGGAACCGGTAAAAATAAAAGATGCCAGCGGACGGTTCTGATCCTGCAATCCGGCTCTGGCGCGCCGAACCGAGTCAGCAACGGATTTAATAGCTTTTTTCTGTCCAACGACCCGTTCATGGAGTTTGTCTTCCAATTGCAGTAGGATTTTCTTTTCACTTTCGATCAACTTCTTAACCGGAATATGGGCCCAGATGGAAACGATTTCTGCAATGTCCTCTTCGGTAACTTCTTCACGAATATATTGCTTATCTTTTTGTTTCTCGACGAGTTCCTTGTTCTTGTCCTCCAGATCCTGTTTCAAAGTGAGCAGTTTTGAATGTTTGAGTTGAGCGACTTTTTCCCAGTCACCTTCCCGTTCTGCTTTTTCAGCTTCCTGCTTAGTTTCATCAATCTGTTTTTTCAGATCATTGACAATATTGATAATGGTTTTCTCTTCTTCCCATTCCTGTCGCAGCGCAGCGGCTTTTTCTTTGAGATTTGGCAATTCTTTCTGCACTTCTTTATACCGCTCTTTGGACTGCTTGTGATCTTTTTCTTTTTTTAGTGCCCGCAAGGCAATTTCCAGTTGGTTGATCTTGCGTTGCAATTCATCTAATTCAGCCGGTGTGGAATCCACCTCCAGTTTGAGGCGACTGGCCGCTTCATCCATCAGGTCAATGGCTTTATCCGGTAAAAACCGCGCACTGATATAGCGGTCTGACAATTCTACAGCTGATACGATTGCGCTGTCTTTGATACTGATACCATGGTGAATCTCATATTTTTCCTTAATACCACGCAATATAGCGATGGCGTCATCAATGGATGGTTCATTGATCTGAACCGGCTGAAACCGCCGTTCTAAGGCCTTATCTTTTTCAATGTACTTCTGGTATTCGTCAAAGGTGGTTGCGCCGATACAGCGCAGTTCACCCCGCGCCAGTGCGGGTTTCAGCAGGTTGGATGCGTTGACAGCGCCTTCGGCAGCACCGGCACCGACAACCGTATGAATTTCATCAATAAATAAAACAATGTTATCATTGGATTCGCCGACTTCCTTAATAACGGTTTTTAAGCGCTCTTCAAATTCTCCACGGAATTTGGCACCGGCGATCAGGGCGCCCATATCCAGGGAAAGTATTCGTTTATCCTTAATGGTCTCCGGCACGTCACCGGAAATAATGCGTAAGGCAAGTCCTTCAGCGATAGCGGTTTTACCCACGCCGGGATTTCCCACAAGGACAGGATTATTTTTAGTTCGACGGGAGAGTACCTGCAGGGTGCGGCGAATTTCATCCTCACGGCCGATGACCGGATCGAGTTTACCTTTTTTCGCCATATCATTGAGATCGCGGCAATACCGTTTCAATGCCTGAAACTTATCTTCCGGAGACTGATCGCTGATGGTTTGTGAGCCACGAATTTCTTTGAGCGCGTTGAGCAAGGAGTCTTCTTTGATCCCATTCTCACGGAACAATTGTTTCAGATCATTTTTTGCCGTGTTTTCCAGCGCCAGCAGAAAATGTTCAGCACTAATATATTCATCTCCAAAATCCTCTGCCAATTTTGCCGCTTTGTCTAACACTTTTTCAGAGTCCTGTGACAAATAGGGTTGTCCGATGCCACC
>CAYTLS010000042.1:0-9192 GCA_964438745.1 uncultured bacterium | reverse complement strand
TATGACACGAATCATTAAAGCGGGGCAAAAGACGGGTTCGATTAACAATAAAAATCCAAAAGAACTGGCATTGTTGTTTTGGTCAACGATTCGGGGACTTTCAATTTACAGGGCTGTTCACACAGAGAGTTTCCTGGTTCCAGATGTAGATATAATCTTGGAAATGTTTAAACATAAGGAAAAATAAAATGGCTAGTTTGCGCAGTAAATTGCTTCTATTTATGCTGAAGCATAAAGATATGTTTAAAACTAAATCGAAACGGTTAACCCGAATCGATAGTGAAGCGGACATATTCCGGTTTCGGGAGATAGTGGAAAAGGGGGCAGAGAAATTTGGGAAATTACCAAAAGAGATCAAGGTTGAACCGATTGACATCAATGGCTTATATGCCGAATGGTTAAAGGTGGATCAATCTCCGGTCAAAAAAGTGATCCTTTATTTTCATGGCGGCGGGTTGGTATCCGGTTCCGCAAAATCCCATCGCGGAATTGTAGCCAAGTTTGTTAAAGCAACAGGTATAAATGCGCTGACTTTTGATTATGCCCTGGCACCGGAAGATCCTTATCCGGCAGGCCTGAATGATGCATTAAAAGCCTATGATTTTTTGCTGGAAATTGTCAAAGAACCTAAAAATATAATTTTAATGGGTGATTCCGGGGGCGGCAACCTTGCACTTGCGTTACTATTACTCCTCAAACAAAGATCAATGACATTACCGGCTGGTGCAATTACCTTGTCACCCTGGACGGATTTGACAAATTCCGGAGAGTCCAACCAGACAAACAGAGTGAAAGATCAGCTCACAACAGAAAATGCCAATGAGATGTTCAGCAAAAGTTACTGCGCTGATAATGATCCCAAAGATCCTTTGATTTCACCGTTGTTTGGAGACTTAACTGGATTACCACCTTTGCTGATGTTTGCCGGCGACGACGAATTGATGCGGGATGATACCCTACGGTTTGCACAGAAGGCTGAAAAGGCCGGTGTTTTGGTTCAGTTGGAGGTGAAAGAAGGCATGTTTCACTGCTATCCGGCGGTGGCGCCATTAATACCGGAAGCCAACGAAGCCATGAAAAAAATCGTTAATTTTGTGAAACAACATTTATCATCTTGAAACATCGGTTGACTGGGGCATTTTTGCAAGATTAAACTGAATATCCGCTCCAATCGTTGGAAATTTGGTTGTTTTCGAAGCCGGGGACTATAATAAAATTCCTATACTCCGTTAAGCCTGAAGCATTGTTTATTTCCTATCGAATACAAATCAAAAATGATTATGAAAAAATGGTTTTACGTTCAGAATAGCATCAGGTTCTAACCTGGTGGAATAGTATCACTCCAACCACCCAATAATTCGTTTCAGTGGACTTCCCATGGCATGAATCACCTGTTGATCAAGACTCCGAGCAGTGTACTCTGCCAGTCTACGGTATTGATTTTTTACTGACCGATTTGGAGCACATGCGATCATTAAACCAGGATGATTGTTCTACAAAGACCTAATACATATCCACGAATAACGGATCACTTTCATTTCCATTGCGGTCAACACAGGTAATCGCTACTTTGTTGAGTTTAGTGGTGACCGGCTGATCATCTTTTGTGGCCATTATCTCTGAGGTAATTTCATGAGAGGTGATATCACCAGGTAGAATACGATACTGCCAGTCCTCACCATACTTGGTATAAACAACAGTATGAAAAATTTCCTGACCGGTTTGGTTTTTCCAATTTATCTTTACCCTGGTATTTGTTTTATTCAGGGTTGCATCAATGGGCTTTGCTGGTGGTTCTTTATCCAACCATGGAGAAGCGGGAATGAGTGCTTCTTGCCGGTATACACTTTTTCGCAAAGCATCATTAAATCCCAGGGAGTCATTTCGTAAGAAGGCTTTCATACTGAAATGCACATGCCCGGGTTTATTATAAACAATTCCACGGGTGATCATGATTTGATTAATATTTTCATCGATACCGCTGGAATCCTGAACTTTACTGGTATAAAGACCGGGCCAGAGATTACGATTTTCTATGTTTTGTCGGTGCCACCATCCCAACAGAACCGGAAAACTCTGTTCAATTTGACTGATCGGCCAGTATAATTGTGGTGTGAAATAATCCACCCAACCTTCACGCAGCCATAATCTGGCATCGGCGTAAAGTTTATCATATTGATCAAAGCCTTTGATGGAGCGGGGAAAATTCGGACGCCAGATTCCGAAAGGAGAAATGCCCAACTTAACATGCTTTTTTTCTGCTTTGATATTATTATACAGATTTTCTACAAAATCATTCACTGCTTTACGGCGCCAGTCTTTTTTAAATAATTTGCCACCGGTTTTTTTGTAAGCCTGCCAACTTTCTTCATCAGGAAAATCTTTTTTGCCATGATAGGAGGGATAGGGATAAAAATAGTCATCCATATGAACTCCATCGATATCATAGCGTCTGACAACATCCATGATCACATCCATGGAATGCTGTTGTGTTTTGGGATTTGCCGGATCCAGCCAATAAAAACCGCTTTTTAATTTTTTAGCGAGGGATGGTTTTTGTTTGATGATAGAATGCTCCGTAATCTCACCGCCGGCGGGATGATGAGCGCGATAGGGATTGAACCAGGCGTGTAATTCAAGGCCACGTTTATGGGACTCATCGATCCAGAATTTAAGCGGATCGTAATAAGGGTCGGGCGCTTTGCCCTGTTCACCGGTTAAGTAATAGGACCAGGGTTCCAGTTTACTGGCATAGAAAGCATCGCAATGAGGTCGAATCTGAAAAACAATAGCATTTAAATTTAGGGCTTTTGCAGTATCCAAAATGGCAATAATTTCTTGCTTTTGCAGATCAACAGGAAGTCCCGGTTCGCTGGGCCAGTCAATATTAGCAACAGTGGCGACCCAGGCGGCGCGAAATTCTCTTTCGGCTTTTGGAATTTCCGTGGCAACTTCCGGCTGAACAAAATTACGAAAAGTAGCGCAACTGTAAACAATTAATATTAAAGATAAAATCAAGAACCGATAAGAAAATTTTTTCATAACCACCTTCTATTGTAACTATAATTTGTAAAAACTACTTCTAAATATATAAAATTATCATTAAAAGCGGCATGATTTTTATTGAAAACCAGTAAATAAATAATCACCTTTGATTATATCAATATTTTAGTTTATTATATATTAACTTCGTCAAATTTTAAGCAGGATTCAGCATGAACCCAAACAAATTAAAAAACAAATTGCAAGAATTGCAACAGTCCTTGAAAGAAAAGGAAAAAGAGATCTCGGCATTGAATAATGAGATCAAGTATTTGAATAAGTATCAATTTATTTCCAATGCGGCAGAAGACTTCATGACTCTGATCAATCGAAAGTATGAATATGTGGCGGTTAATAATTCCTACTGCCGCGAGCATAAGATGATCAAGACAAAAATACTGGGGCAGAAAGTGTATGATGTTTGGGGTAAAGAGGCCTTCAATCACACATTAAAAGATATTTTGAAGCGATGTTTTAAAGGGGAGACAATTCATTACCAGGATTGGTTTCAGTTTGAAAATAGTAAGGAAGGCTATTATGATGTCGTCTATTATCCGTATTATGATGAGAATAGAAAGATCACTCATGTGGCGGTGGTAACCCGGGATATTACCAGACTAAAAACAACCGAGTTGGAACTGATCAAAAGTGAAAATAAATATCGCAGTTTGATCGAAGGCAGTTTTGATATGATTTTCCGACTGGATAAAAATTTTATTTTTACTTTTGTCTCAAGGGCCTCGGAACGGTTATTTGGCATATTGCCAGATGATCTTATCGGGCGTGAATTTTCCGAAGTTTTCATCCATGACGAATTGGAAGAGATTGAAAAGGTGCGGGATAGATTACAACGTGGCAATAACGTCGAGACCATTCAACTGAAATTAAAAACCGGAGAAGCTGGCTTCTCTTTTACAGAAATCAATGCTTTGCCAATTTACGAAAGTGAAATTATCATTGGCTATCAGGGGATTGTCAGAGACCTGACACAGCGCAAAAAAATGGAAGAGAAGCAACGTCAGTTGGAATCGGAACTGATCAAGGAACACCGATTGGCTTCAATTGGCATGTTAACCTCCGGCCTGGCCCACAATATTCGTACACCCTTGACATCAATTATGGGAGCGGTGCAGTTAATAAAGATGGGTAATAATGATTTGGATAATCTTGATATAATTTACAATTCTACAAAGAAAATCGAATTTATAACCGAATCCATGATGGTCAGTTTGCGCAAGGAAAAGGATGAAAATATCCAGGAAATTGATATTAATGATGTCCTTCAAAATGAAATAAATTTGCTACAAAGTAACCTGGAGTTTAAACATTATGTCAATAAAGAAATAAATCTCGCTGAAAGTATTCCCACTATTTTGGGCGTTTATAATAATTTCTCCCAGGCCTTTGCTAATATTATTCAAAATGCACTTGATGCTATGTATGATAGAAAAGAAAAAAATCTAAGTATTTCGTCTCAGGTCATCGATAGTAATATTCTGGTAGAAATATCAGATTCCGGCTGTGGGATCGAAAAAGAGAATCTTGACAGACTTTTCGATCCTTTTTACACCTCAAAACCGAAAGAGCGTGAACCGGGATCCAAGGCACCCCGTGGTACCGGGCTCGGTTTATATAGTTGCTACAATATGCTCAAGCCTTATAATGTGAAAATTGATGTAGACAGCCGGGTGAATAGAGGAACGACCTTTAAATTATATTTTCCTATTAAAGTAAATCAGTAGGGGGCGGGTGAAAGAACGAATTCTATAATTTTTTTAAAATATTTTTGTTTTTTCTCTTTTTTGCTATAAATTTACGCCGTTCTTTCAAGCACGATATGCGAGAGTAGCTCAGTGGTAGAGCTCCACGTTGCCAACGTGGTTGTCGCGAGTTCGAGTCTCGTCTCTCGCTCAAATAAAAAAGGGTTGTTTTAAACAACCCTTTTTTATTTTTAAATTTTGTCGATAAAAAATTCTATAAATATCCACCAATAAAAATAATTCCTGCGATCAGAAAAAATATCAGACTGTAATAGCGCATATACTTTTGCTCCATATCCAAAAGCATTTGAATGCTTTCCTTTACAGCGCGTGTGGCAATTAAATAAAACACACCGTCAATAAACATCAGAATACCGGTCATTGTGATAATAAATGGTATTTTTGTGTCATACCGGAAATAGAGCAGCGCCAGGCTAATGATCAGTTCCAATATGCCGGGTAGAATAAAAATTTCCCGATCACTGATTGTAATCAATAATTTTTTAAATAAGTCGGGTTTAAGATTTACCACCAGTCCCAGGATTAAAAATAAACTACCGGTGATTGTATAAATTAAGTGAAAGATCATGAGTAAATTTTGTCCATTATTTTACGAATTAGTGGTGTTTTAATGTCAATAGCCCCTTTTGGACAGACTTCCTGACAACAATAACAGCGGATGCAATTGGTGTAATTATATACCGGATAAGCATCTTTTTTCGACCAGTCAACACCAACCGGATCCACCGGGCAATGATTGATACACTCACCACACTTAATGCATTTATAGTTGTTAATTACAGGTTTTAATGAGATGAGATTTTTTAAATAGCGATATTTCCAGGCCATATTGCCGGATAGATTGATACCGCGTTGAACCACATATTTTTTATCGACCAATCGGTTAATGTCATCACCCACAATCCGGATATTTGTCATATTCCCAAGGCCGAACTCTTCACCAATTTTATTGGTTAACACACGGGAAGGATGCAGATCAATCAGTGTGCAGGCAACAGTATCGGCAGCCACCGGATCACGGGAAACAATAATACAATTCAGCTTTTTGGGTTCACCGGAGTTTGGGCCATTGCCCTCCATGGCTTCAATTGCGTCAATCACATGGAGTTTTGCATTCAGAAAAATATCCAGTTCTACCATCATTTGACAAAATTCCTTCACGCCGGGAAGTTTAACATGAAATTCCGGTTTCATTAATCCGGGGATGCAGCCGAAAAGATTTTTAACTGCAGCAGTAATTCTGGTTAAATGATGTGTTTTTAATTTTGCAATGTTGATCAGCGCGTCACAGTCAGCCACGGGTTTTGCAATTGTAAATTGCTTGTGGATTTTCCCTTTCGGGTTGGAAAGCGTCACTTTTTCTTCGAAATTACGAATTTCAATTTCCAGTTTATCTGCCGCAGCCTTGATACCGGTAGTTTCCAGTATTTTATCCGTTGTTCCTTTGGGAGCGGAATCACCGTATTGAATATTTGTATTCGGAAATTTGCTTAGAAAATAGGATCCCACTGCGGAAAAGACTGCCGGATGTGTTGTGACTGATTTTTCCGGTTTCTGGGGGCTAAGCAGGTTAGGCTTGAGCATAATTGTGGTTCCATCTATTTCCGGCGGCCCGCCAAGTAATTCCATTGCTCTGTTGAAGGCTTCATTAACTTTTTTTTGATCATAGGATGAACATTCTACGATTGCAACGTTACTTTTTAGCATATTTGTTTACTTTTACTTTTTTTATTTTTTCAGCTTTAATGACCACTACAAATTCTCCTCTTGGTTTCACCTGCCGGAAATAGTCCAGCAGTTCGGTGGCATTGCCGCGATGAAATTCTTCATACATTTTAGTCATCTCTCGTCCGATCGCCAGCTCCCGCTCACCCAGATATTTCTGACAATCTTCCAGTGTTCTTA
Organism: uncultured bacterium; assembly: GCA_964438745.1. GTDB lineage: Bacteria > Fidelibacterota > UBA2242 > UBA2242 > JAFGTP01 > JAFGTP01. The sequence continues at coordinate 2,464 of CAYTLS010000042.1, read as the reverse complement.
CAATTCGGTGGGGACTCTCAAAAAATAGGATGGTACGTTTTTCCTCTTGCCATTCCAAAAACCGGGTTTGCCGGCCTTTTTTCTTGGGCAAAAAACCTTCAAACACAAACCGGTCTGTAGGAAATCCTGAGCCAATCAGGGCGGTTAAGACTGATGATGCCCCCGGTAGCGGTACGACAGTAATATTATTCTTGATTGCCTCAGATATTAGCCGGTAGCCGGGATCACTGATGGCCGGTGTACCGGCATCGGATATTATGGCGATTGACTGTCCTTCATCTAGTTTTTTCAAAAATTCGGTGGTTCTTTTTTGTTCATTATGGTCGAAAAAACTGACAGTTGGCGTGTTGATCCGGTAATGGTTTAGCAGCGGGCCGGAATGGCGTGTATCTTCCACTCCGATGAGGTCTACAGTTTTTAAAACCTCAATCGCTCTATAGGTAATATCTTTCAGATTACCAATGGGTGTTGCAACAATATATAATTTTCCTGACTCCATATATCCACTTTTTTTGTTTGGTAATATAATGCATTCTCAGCAGAAATCTTAACCCAAATTATTTTCGGAGTTCCAAAATCGTAATTTATATGGCATTGCGCATAAGGATATGACCAGGCCTGCTTCGTACTGATATATTCCCTTCCGTCAAAGGGCCGGATAATTTATTCGACTAAAAGGCAGCGGGGATTTTATGAATTTTTCAGATTAAAATCGGAGAAAATTATAGGTATATTAGGGGCGGTTTTTTTCCCCAATGAGAATATTACTAATAGACTTTTTGGATATTAGAAGTCAATCCTGAGGAACTAATATTTTGTATAACCAGGAACTGGGGGGCTTATATTTCCAGCATGTTAATATCACCGTGGTAGTTGATGCTTTTGGCTTCCTTGACTTTATTTAGCCTTTCAGTAACTTTCTGGATTTTTTTGGCTTGTTTTAGGATACCCTTTAATCCTTCCCGAACTTTTTTGGAGTTACCGGCATTGAAAGCGATTTCCAGAATTTCTGCCATGCCAATGATCGAAGTCAGAGGATTATTGATTTCATGATTGACAGTTACTGCTACTTCCCCAATGGTTGCCAGTTTTTCCTTGCTGACCAGTTCTTTTTGGGTGGTATTTAATTTCTCCAGGGCTTTCGTTAATTCCATATTTTTGTTTTCAAGTTTTGTACGCAGGTCTATTTTTTCCACGATCATTGATATCTGTGAGCCTACGATTTTATAGTCTTCTTTTTCCTCCTGTCTATAGTAGCCGGAAGCTTTGTGACCCAGATTAAGGACCCCAATTAATTTATCGCCAACCCATAACGGGATTGAGATAAAAGAATTGAACCGCTTATCCTTGCCGGGGCGGGATTTTTCCAGGGATTCCAAAATAATAGGCTCCCGCTGACGACTAACAAAACTGGAGATGCCCATGCCTCTGGCAAAAGGTATTTCACTGGCCAGATCAGCAATATACTTTCCCTTTTGATGAATAACCTTCAGTTCATCCTGGGATTCATCATAGAGAAACAGGGTTGCTGATGTAAATGGGATAGTATTTTCCAGCAAATTGAATACGGCTACAAATGTATCCTGTGATTTTAGTCCCTGCTGGAGAATGACGACGATTTCACCTAAAAATTCGGTTTTAACTTTTTTACTCATAATTATACCTGGTTTAGCATTTCTATAAAATTCATTAACTGTTCTTGTTCATCCTTCTGTATTACCGGAAGTTGAATTATAAATCGATTCTTACTTTTTTCTTTGCTGTCGAGCCGGATGTCGCCACCCAGGGAATTAACTACATTTCTGGATATAGTCAATCCCAGACCGGAATTATTTTTAAAACTTTTAGTTGTAAAAAATGGATCAAAAATTTTATCGACAATAGCGGGGGATATTTTCTGGCCGTTGTCTTCCACAGAGATTTCTAGCCACTTTTCTTCTGCTGAATTGATCACAATATTAATTTTCCGTTCTTCTTTGTCTTTGAAGGATGTGCTTTTTATGGAATCGATAGAGTTTTTTAGTAAATTTAAAAAAACCTGTTCCAGCATGATCTTGTTCGTTGTTATTTTGGGCAATTCTTCTTCTTTATTGATGAAGAACCGGATACGGTTTTCAGTCAGTTCATATTCAATTAACTTCATTGCCTCAAGAATTACATCATCGATCATGACATCCGTAATTGCATCATCTTCTGTTTGATGAGCATAATCCCGCACATTACGAATTGTATTTTCAATTCTGGTGATCAGCTCAAAAATTTGTGAAAAATTAGAATTGATATCAACTTTTGATATTTGATCGTTGTTAATTTTTTCCTGTAATAATTCGGATCTCATTTTGAGGGCCAGAAGCGGCTGAGTGATTTCATGAACTAGGCCGACAGAAAGTTCACCAATAAGTTTTAACCGATGCCGGGAAATGGTAACCGCTTGTTGCTCCTGCAACTCTTTTTCCAGATTTTT
>CAYTLS010000041.1:0-9193 GCA_964438745.1 uncultured bacterium | reverse complement strand
TTCGATTTCATCAATAACTTTAGGGTCTATGGCTTCATTTAACTCGAAGATTTCTTCATCCAGCTTACCCCAGACGTATTTGATGTCATCCCACTCAAAATTGACTTCCGCGGCACGCTCCTGAATACGTCGCGCCTGTAACAAGGCTGGTAAACTTTTTGGCAATCCTTCCATCAAGGAGTCACGCCCTTCCGCTTTTTTGATCTCTTCCCAATTTTTCTAGATATCAGCAACACCCTTCACAGTTGCATCACCAAAAACATGGGGATGTCGTCTTTCTAATTTATCGGAAATATGATCAATGGATTCCGCCAGGTGGAAGTCTTCATTTTCATCTCCCAACTCCGCCTGAAAAACAATATGGAGCAAGAGGTCGCCCAATTCTTCCTTTATTTTTTGAGGGTCTTCTTCATTAATCGATTCGATCACCTCATAGGCTTCCTCCAGCAGATAGGGCCGCAGGGATTTGGAAGTTTGGGCGCGATCCCATTCACATCCTTCAGGACTGCGCAATTTCTTAACAATGGAGATCAATCGTTGCAGGGAATCTGAGGCTTGATTTAATTTTCTCATTGCACTTTCACCGACAATATATTTTCATAATCAAAAAGATTAATATATTGCTCCTGAATTTCAAACATCTTTTGTCTTAACTGATCTTTGTGGTCTTCATAACCCAATAAGTGAAGGACACTGTGTACAATAACATTGGCGCATTCACGGTCCAGACTGATTTTGAGATCTTCCGCATTGCCGGCAATACTATCCGCACTGAGATACATCTCTCCTTCGATTGGCTCTTCGATATCATTCAGATTGAATGTAATTGTATCAGTTAAAACATCCTCATCAAAAAACTGCTGCTTAAGTTTATTAATATAATCGTCATTGGCCAGAATCAATGAAATTTCCTCGGCATCAAATCGCTCACAATTCAATATGTAGAGAATTAATTCTTTAGCTAAGTTTTCATTAAGATGATAGGTGTCGGTAATATTTGTGATATTAATTTGTGGCATTTTTTTTGGCTTGTTTTTCGTTCTTCTTCTCTTTTTCAGGGTATTCAGGCCGCAGATGATAGATCGATTTTAAGACCGGTAAGATACCTGTATTTGTTTTAATGTCCCCTTTTATCTTATTCAAATCTGAAAAGGTCAGCGGGCAATTATCCAACTGTCCTTCATCGAGTTTTTTCGCAATGATCATGTCAATGATCTTGATAATATTTCCGATAGTCGGTTTTTCAATCGAGCGGCAGGCGGCTTCAATAGATTCCACGAGCATAACAATTCCGGTCTCTCTGGTTCCGGGTTTTGGTCCTGGATATTCAAAATCAGTTTCATTGATATCATCCGGATCTTCGGCCTGATTTTGGGCGCGGTTCAGGAAGTATTCAACTTTAGTGGTACCGTGATGGGTAGGAATGAAGTCAGCCACCACTTTCGGTAGTTTATATTCTTTGGCTAATTTTTGCCCCTCTTTTACATGATTGATGATGATCAAGGCACTCATATTGGGGGCAAGATTATCATGCTTATTAGAAATATAAGACTGATTTTCAACATAATATTCCGGTTTTAATATTTTGCCAACATCATGGTAATAGGAGCCGACCCGCGCCAGCAGCGCATTAGCGCCAACAGCATCGGCCGCTGCTTCGGCAAGGTTGCCCACCTGGATACAATGGGCAAAGGTGCCGGGTGCATTTTTGGATAATCTCTTGAGTAATGGATGGTTAAAATCAGCCAATTCCAATAAAGTCAGGTCTGTTGTCAGATCAAAGGGTTTCTCTATCAGCCCGATAAAACCATAGGTCAGGAAAGGCGCTATTACACCATTAATACCGGCAAAAATAAAATGACGCCCAATGGACGAAAAGGAAGAAAATTGCAATAATTCAGAAACAGCAATAGAGAAAAAATAACCCAGCACAATATAAATAATGGAAAGAAATAATTGGGAGCGGTTTCTCAACTTACGAACAGAGTATATCGCAAAGGAACTGACAAAAATTGAGATGATGATAAAATAAACATCACCGCCAATCTGTGTACCAACCATAATACTGATACAAGTAGTGCCTACAAAAGCGAGTTTCGGATCAAATAAAATTGTCAGCATCATAGCAGAAATGGTGATGGGTATTGCGTATTCCGATATACTAAATTGATATTTGAACAGAAAAGCGATGATGATCTGGAACAAAATCAGTATTCCAATCAGGATCATCATTTTCACCTGTTTTATTATAGAGGGCTTATAAGCCAGCAGAAAGGTCACCAGAAAGGACAAAATGATACCAACCAGGGTGAAGTGTCCCAGAAAAATAACCGGATCCCCAACAATCGGAATATACCTGCGAAGGCCACCTTTCAGTTCTGCCCGTTTGGCACGTTCCCTGGACAGTGACCTCAATTTACGATAGATCTCCTGAGTTACTTTTGTATTGGCATCGACAATTTTTTCATTTTCCAGCACGATTCCCTGGCTGATCGGCACTTTTTTTATGGCTTCTTTTTGACGTTTTTGGGTGGTTTTTTCATCAAAAACCAGGTTGGGTTCAAAAAAGTGTATTGCCAGCGTATGTGCTAATTCCAGGGTTTCCCCATCGTATTCATTATCTAAGACTTTTTTCAGATTAATCCAGGCATCCTGTAAATTTAAAATATTTTCCGGATATTCAATTAATTCTTCACCTGCTTTTTGCACCAGTATTTTTTCTGAAGTAATTTCCTGGGTATTAATATCAGCAACGAATTCCTGATAATTTCGTCGGATGGCTTTTTTGACTTCGGCAAAAAGTTCATCACCAAAGAGACCGAGGTCATATTCGATATACCGACCCAATTCAGAACCTATCAAAATATCAAATTGATTGAGTAGATCGTTTTTTGCGCTGATAAAAGTTAAAGAATCGGCAATGTATCTCTCATTTGTATCATTCCGTCCCTGATCATTAAATTTCTTGCGGCTTCGCTGAAATCTCTGTTTTGCAATGCGCAGTTCTTTGATTTTTTCATTAAAGGTATTGAACTGATTCATCACCGTCTGCTGGACATCCTCATCAAAAGTAAAAACAAAGGGTGTTTTTTTGAGAATATTTTCCCGCTCCTGCTGAAGGACTTCTTCTGATTTCAGGATAGGAAAGGTAAACGGGGCAATGATATTTTCATGGGTAATGCTATTTATTTCGTATTGATAATCGCGGTATTGATTTTTTTGAAAAAAAAGTGACGTAATCAACACAATTCCAAACAATACCCCTAATACCGGTAGGGGTATATTCTTAAATTTTAAATTTAATATTGATGTTTTTTTTCTGGTTCGAAACATAATATGACTTTTTGATTCATTATTAAAAATAAAAACTTTTATTCAGAATATTTAATATCTTTTATGTTTAATTGAATTTCTCGCAGCCCACGGTATTCATTTTCTTCAATAACAAAGGCAATATCCAGCGGTCTGTTACTGATCAGCAATTCATAATATTTACCCAGTTCCCACCCGATAGCACTGATCACAATTTTATTCTGGCAGGCGCGAAATTTAACATGCTTCTCGCCGATTATTCTGGGAATCCCGGAAATAGTGACATTCCTGCTGATCAATTTGGGGCGCATATTAGCCGGCCCAAAGGGTGCCATCTTATTGAGATAATATATATTTTGCTGATTAATATCAAGAAAGGAGACCTCGGAATCTATTTCCAATACTGGTTTTAACATCTCATCTGTTATTTTGGAATTGGCCACTTCTTTCATTTTTTTAGCGAACATTTCGATTTTGTCTTGCTTAATCGTCAGTCCGGCCGCCATAACATGACCGCCATAATTTTCCAGGTAACCGGAACATTCTTTCAGGGCATCATGCAGATCAAAGGATTTTATACTACGCCCTGATCCCCGTCCAACTCCCTTGTCAATAGAAATCATGATAACCGGGCGATTATACAGTTCTTTTAGCTTGGAAGCAACAATTCCGATAACACCCTGATGCCATCCCTCTTTATATAAAACAATGATTTTATCCTTTTCCAGGTCTTGGGAGTATTTCAGCTCCATAATGGCTGCGTCAACGGTTTTTCGCTCTATATTTCGTCGCTCCAAATTTATCTTATCCAAATTCTGCGCGATCATTCCGGCTTCATTGGGATTCTCGCTGATCAGCAGTTTTACAGCCTGGGAGGCTTCATCCAGCCGGCCGGCGGCATTAATTCGCGGAGCTGCTCCAAATACAATATTGGAGACACGAATATTCTGGTTTTCAGAAAAGTTTGAAACTTTCAGCAGTGACTGAATTCCGGTTTTCCGGGTTTTACTCATCCGTCGCAGACCCTCGGAGGCTAATATACGGTTTTCATCGACCAGAGGGACAATATCAGCGGCTGTTCCGATAGCCACCAGATCCAGGTGTTTAAAAAGGGCTTCTTCCTCAAAATCAAATTTAGTGATCAAGGCCTGTAAAAATTTGAAGGCGACACCGGCCCCGCAAAGTTCCTTGAAAGGATAGCCACAATCTTTACGCTTCGGATCGACTATTGCCGTTGCGTTTGGTAATATTTCCATGGGTTCGTGATGGTCCGTAATAACCAGATCAATATTGTTTGCCCTGGCATACTCTACCTCATCAATTGCATTAATGCCGCAATCACAGGTCAGAATAACATTAACTCCTTTTTCTATCGCCAAATTTATTCCGGTAACCGACAGGCCATAGCCTTCATTTTCCCGGTTGGGGATATAAAAGTCCGGATTCATTCCCAGTTCCTGAAGGACCAGGATCAATAGCGCGGTTGAAGTGGTTCCATCAACATCATAATCACCGAAAACAAGAATTTTTTCATTTTTCTCAACAGCAGTCTTGATCCGCTCAACAGCTTGTTCCATATCTTTCATTAAAAAGGGGTCATGTAATTTGTCCAGTGTCGGATTCAGGAATTGTTCAATGTCCTCAATCCCCTTATTAATGAGAATTCTGCTGATCAGGGGTGATAAATTATGTTTCTTTGCAACGTCTTCAACTTTCTTGCCATCTGTTTGTTTAATTTTCCATTTATAATTCATATTTTTTTTTAAATAAAGAAGCCGATCGATAAGCCGGATTCTGTACCTGAAAACAGGTTGACAGCCATTTGTCTACAATACACTTTGCAGTGCAAGTTAAGCGATCTACCCGAGCAATAACGAACGAGCAATTCATTGCTCTGCTTGACCTTGCTCCGGATGGGGTTTACCAAGCTCCCGATTTCGCAAACGGGACGGTGCGCTCTTACTTTAATCCCGCTTAATTACAGGACGCACCATTTCACCCTTACCCCGGTCAATGACCGGGACGGTATATTTTCTGTGGCACTTTCCTCTTTTTTCAAAGATCCCGTATTACGGGACATCCTGCTCTGTGGAGTCCGGACTTTCCTTCCCGATAATTATCGGGACGGCTGTCTGATCGACTTCAGATTATTACCTCTTCATCTGTGGGCAAAACTTCGCTTTCATTATCATCCCAATATAACAATCTTCCGCAAAATTCACACCTGATTAACCTTGTTTCTCGCTTGATTTCCATGAGTTTTTGGGCAGGTACACTTTTGTGACAACCACCACACGAAGCTGCGCCGGGAGTGTATTCTACATTCCCTTTTTTATCAACTTTTTCATTGAATAATTGATTTACAGGTACGATTGCTTTACCGTCTCTGGCTTTTGCTATTCGCTCATATTCACGCAAATACCGTTTGGAAATATTGGCCACGATTTTTTCTCTTTCTTTATTGAGTTTTGTTGCGGCTTCCATCGTTTCTTCTTCTCGTTTTTCCAATTCCGCCTTGTTAGTCTCTAAAACTTTACTTTTTTCCTCAAAATCAAGTTTTAGACCCTTTTCTTTTTCCTGCAAATCTTTTTCTTCTTTTTCCAATTCCAGAAGTTTATAATCCCGTTCATCAATCTTCTGTTTGACAGTGTCAATTTCGACTGTCAGGGCATCATATTCTTTGTTTGACGTCACGAGGTAGAGTTGATCCTCATACTTCTTTTTTTGATCATTCATCTGGTTGATATCCAGTTTTGCTTCGTCTCGCTCCATCTGGATCTCTTTAAGCCGATCGCTACATTTTTTAAGTCTGACTGCAAGAATATCAATTTCTTCCTGCAATCCACTGACAATCTGAGGCAGATCACCTTTGATTTTTTTGATCTCATGAAGTTGATTATCAACCTTTTGTAACTTAACCAATCTGTCAAGTTCGTGTATCATTCAGTCCTCCAGTAAAATGATAAAATGAAAATTGCACCTAAAAGGTGCAATTAACATCATTTATTTTTATTATTTTAAACAAATAGTAATTAAGATCTTTTTTATTTCAATCACTAAAAATCTCAACGTTAAATTCATATTTTACAATTCTTTACTAATTATCATTCTAATAATCTGTCTTCCCAAAACTTACCCATATTTAAATTTTAAAACAATATTTATATTGAATAAGACAGAAAAATCTCTATCCCTTCCGTCGCTTTAACAGAATACCTGTCAATAAGATCGAAAGCGCTACCAATAATCCAATATAGAAGGGCTGGATACTAAAAAGGTACTGTGGATAGGCAAGTGACTCACGAAAGGCACCGATTCCAAACCAGACCAAAGCACTTAAAAAGCTAAAAAATATGGAAGTTGCTCCCAAATTATCATTGATATTAAAATTGAAACGAAAAAAGGTAATAACTACCGGTAATAATAAGGCGGGGATCAATATGCTTCCCAGTGTATACCACAGCTTAACAACCGAAGGTAATATAACCACGAGAACCGTAGAGAAGGCGATACTTACCAGCAAACCAATCCGGGTATATTTTGTGATCTTATCCTTTTTTCGAATACGCCAAAGTAAATCTCTTCCAAAGGTTACCGCCGACAAAAAAGCAGTCGAATCCAGTGTTGACATTACCGTAGCCAGCATCCCAACAATAAAAATTCCCAGGTACATTGGCGGCAATACCATTTCACCCAGTCGCGGGAAGGCCATTACCGGATTGATATCGCTCAACAATGCCTTTGCATACAGTCCGGCAACAGTTGTCAGCATATCAAATATTATCCAAAACCCAACTGCCAGCAAAATTCCATTCCGTGCTGTGCCGGGTGTTTTAGCGGCATAACATCGCTGGTAAAACCCCGGATCTACAAAAGTCCACAGAGCAATAAAAAACCAAACCATAACATACTGTAATCCCATATCACCGGTAAACCGAAGATGATTGACCGGCAGATTGGCGGCCAGAAACTCAGCCCCCCCATAATTCATTACCAGCCTGCCGACCAGGATTACAAATCCAAAAAACATCAGCACAAACTGTAATATGTCGGTCTTAACAACCGATTGCAGTCCGCCAAAATAAACATATAAGAGTGAAAAAATGATCGCGATCAAATAGGCCCAGAAAAGCGGTATTCCCAATATACTGCTGAGAATAAGCATAACCATTAACAAATGCGGAGCCGGAGTGACCAGAAAAAAAATTAAAATACTTCCCAGCAATCCGGTTTTTCTTCCATAATTTTCATATAAAATATCAGGAATTGTATACCGTTTGCTCTGCTGAATTTTAGGCGCCAGAAAAAAAGCAAATAGGATTGCAAAAAGATAGTAAGGCAACGCCTGCGTCGTCCAGTTCAATAATCCGTAAAGCCAGGTGAATTCACCGATTCCTAAAATTCCGCCATACCAGGTAGAGACCAGCGTGGCTGTAAAAGCGGGGAGTGATATCCTGCGACCGGCCAGCAAATAACTATCAATATTTTTATGGTATTTTTTTCTGGAATGGTGGAACCCAATTATCAGGGTCAGGACAAAATAAATAAGAATAATGATTAAGTCAGCAACATGTAGATTAATTCGTTCCATCACTCCTTAAACTTCTAAAAATTAACAGATTGCCTCTCGTAAATGATATAAATACGCTATCTGACAGGGATCGATTACTGACGCCCCGGCTGCCTTCAAAAAGGTTTTCTCCCTTCAAAGGATATTTAAGATTTTCCGTTTCAATATCATAGCCGCGGCTGAATCCGAAAATTGAAAAGATGGCGTTCTTCTCTGTTTGGATTTTGTGGCGCCCCGGCTGAATCCGAAAAATCTCAAAAGTATCTGTAATGATATAAATATTCACCTGGGATTTAAATTTTTTAAGCAATTCCAAAGTAGCAAAAGTATGATCCATCCTGTCTCCATAAACAGCTGTCAGCACAATAGTACGGTACCCCTGATCAATCAGGTAGCGGATACCCTTTTCCAAATCATTCTCTTGTTGAGATTCGACAGGCCGGATATCCACATTTTTTGCTTCAAACCCGGATAAGACGTCCGGTCGCAAGGAATCCATATCTCCCAGGATAAGGTCAGGGGTCAGCCCTTGTTTTGCCAATGCATTTCCACCCCCATCAGCAGCAACAATAAAATCGGATTTATCAGCGATCTGCTTAAGCAATCCCCGTTCAGGAGAGTCTCCGTTAGCAACAATCAGGGCATATTTTTTTGTGAAAAACTGACTCTTCAAGGATTACCTCCATTAAACAGGAAAAATTACGACCTCTAACATTTTATACAATAGAAATTCTGAATGATCAGAAAAAATCCTGTTTCAGATCATGCTCTGCCACCATTTCCTTATACTTATCTTCATCAAGGCTAAATGATAACTGCTTTTTATATTCATTAACCTTTTTCTTGTACTCCTTGGAATTGAAATATTTGCTAATGGCTTTGGTCATGGGAAATATCAGGTAATCGGGTTTCCAAAGAAAGGTCTCGTCTGTATTTTTATTTATAATGCACTCAAAAAACGTTGCCCAGGAAAGATGATAAAAGCGACAAGATTTCAGCAGATCTCTGGCCAGGGCTTCCATTTCCGCCTGCTTAAAGGGATCCACATAGACAAATTTTTTGGAAAAAATGAAGCCGGTATGAAAAAAATGCGGCTTATTGACGATGCCATCCAAACCAATATTCTTCGCCAGCAGCACCATCAATACCATCAGGTTTTGTCCCATTCCCAGCCCGGGGTAAGATTGGCCCGGCATACGGGGCTTTTTGTCATCAAATTTCTTTTTGGGATTTTGTAATAGCAGCCATTCAATTTGTAAAAATTGCTGATGTTTTTTAGGGTAATTATACAAAATTCCGGATTCAAACTGT
>CAYTLS010000040.1:0-9303 GCA_964438745.1 uncultured bacterium | reverse complement strand
AGGCAACGGCACTCAGTATAATGGCCCAGGTGATGGTGATCATGCGCGAAATAAAAAGGTCTTTGGTTTCGCTGTTATCAACACCAAAGTAAGGCTTATACAAATCCAGCATCGTTGAAGAGGAAAGGGAGGAGATGGAGCCGGCCAATGTGGACATAGCAGCGGCAAAAAGCCCTGCCAGAATCAGGCCTTTGATCCCCACCGGCAGATAGTTCACAATAAAATGTGGAAAAATTTCATCACCTTTAACAAAGGGGGCGCCGCTTATACCAGGCGTAATTCCCTTATAAAAAGCAAACAATAACAACCCAACAAACAGGAATAAAGCGAACTGAATTATTACCAGAACACCGCTGGCAATAATCGCTTTCCGGCTATCATTGAGGTTCTTAGCGGTCAGTAATCGCTGGACAATTAACTGATCAGTTCCGTGCGAAGCCATGGATAAAAAGCATCCACCGATCAGACTGCCGAACAAAGTATAGGGGTCTTTAAAAAAACCGGCAAAGCCTTTATCAAACCCCCAGTTAATAACCTCAAACTTGTTAGTACTGCCGGCGAACTTACTGATTGTTTCCAAACCTTCCGGCAAATGCCCGTAGATCACGACCATGGTGATCAGCGCACCGCCAATGTAAATTCCCATTTGTAATACATCTACCCAGATAACTCCTTTAATACCGCCAAAAAAGGTATAGATCAAAGTAATCATGGTAATCAGGATAATTGATATAATATAAATTTGCACATTGGAATAGCCGGCGAAAAAATTAATGGTCTTTAGGATAATGGCCAGGGGAATAGCCGTGGCAAATAAGCGGACACCGCCACCAATCACCTGAGTCACCAAAAAGGTTCCCGATGCAAAATTCTTTGTTCGCTCACCAAATCGTGTTTCCAGCATCGCATAGGCGGTCTTGAGATTCCCCTTAGCATAGGCCGGTAAAAAGATAAAACTGATGACAATTCGTCCGATTAAATAGCCGATGGTTACCTGTAAAAAATTCAGGTTTGAAATGTAGGCGACACCGGGAATACTGATAAATGTAAGTGTGCTGGTCTCTGTAGCAACGATTGAAAAGGCAATCGCCCACCAGGGCACATTTCTATCACCGACAAAATATGATTCTGAAGATTTTTGCTTCCCACCTGACAGGGAGCCAAGCAGAGCGACAATAATTAAATATATTATTAAAACAATTAAATCAATTAAACTAAAACCACTCAAATGCCCCTCCTATTAATTAATATATTTTACTAACTAACTTTAGTAGAATAGTCTTTTTTTGTTATTATTACCAGTACTTTTTTTGATTTTTTGCAACTTTTTTAATCTAACCGACCAATTATATAAATTACAATCAAAAAAGGCCGGGAATATGAGTACATACTATGCTTTATGATTGAATTCAATCTTGTAAAGTTGCTCATTTACATCCGTTTAAAATCCCTCTTGTTCCTCCTTCCCAAAGTGAAAAAACAGAAAAACAAACTTCTATTTACATTAACCGTAACGAATAGACTCTAAGTCGCTTCCAAATCCAGCTAAGTTCTCTCATCGGAAGAAAGCTACCAGAGAGTTTAAAACTTAAGCACAAAGTAAAAATACTTACATCAGGTCCAGGTTATTTAAATCTGATTACTTAAACTTTTTCAAGACATCTTTGGCCATATCTTTATGTATCATAAAACTGAGCATTTTCATTTTAATATAATCCTCGCGCCACATGTAGTAACCATGATATTGTCCGCGGCGGGCACCACGTCCGGAGTCTTTGATCAGATACCAGGTATAATCAGCTTTTTCGGTAATGCCGACGATATGGATACCATGATCATCGGTTGTTGTGCCACTGTAAATGCCATATTCCCTGGAGTATTTATTGATATACTCCTGAGGCATAATGAAATCAGGAATAAAGGCGGCATCTTCCTCACCAACATAGCCGGGTTCACTGACATCACCACCGATATTTACCGTATACCCATTCTCAATTGATTTTTTCACCAGTTCATACCAGACATTCATCGGCACATTGTAATAGGAATCATCTTTCCACCAGTTATCCGGTACATCAAAAATTCCCTGCTCATAGTAAGGTTGCGCCATAGTCGATTGAAATTCTATATAGTCATCAGATTTAATTTTTAATACTTCATTCTTAAATTCCAATGGGGAGTAGGTTTTACCTTTCCATTTCACTTCTGTCGGCGGAATTCCCAAATACTCATTCATAATAGCTTTGATAGTGGTCAGGATAACCGATTCTTCCCAGTAATCCTGTTCCTTGCAATAAGTCAGATAATCCATCATATCATCAAACATTTGACTATGATTATGCATATCATATTGCTTTAATCCGGTGTAGGCTTCTGACGGTACGGCGCCATATTGATCCATCATTAACAGCACCGCGTTGGATTCGGATCCTTCAGCAAATAAAGATTTTCCCCGTTCTCTCACAAAACGCCGGGCTTTTTCTATATACTGGAAATAAATCGTATATAATTCAGATATCTTTATTTCTTTATTATATATTCTTTTGATTTCAGATTCCAGAAAGGAGGTGGTACAGAAGCACCAGCACATTCCTGATAAATACTGTGGAACCGGATCAAAATGGAAATATTGCTTAAAATCATCAAGAGATTCCGGCTTGTTAACATTGGAAAAATCAGCTCTTAATATCTTTCGATTTTCCCGTTTTTCTTACCCTCTTCTTCCTGGCGGTCGCGAATCGCCTGTGTAATAGAGTCCTTCTCCGCATTTTTAGTTTTCACTTCGTCCCGAAGTTGGTCTATCACCGGCGTTTCACTTCGTTTAACATATTTCGCCTTATCAGTCTGCGCCAGAACCACGGTACCGGACAGAACAATAACACAAATCACCAATAATAAGTGTTTAATTCTCATTAGTCCCTCCTCTTTTGTTTTGAATCATCTATAACAGTAGGAATTTATATGATGTGAACCATTATGGGTAGGAAAATTTTTTAAAAAGTTTGAGGATCTCGCTAAAGCCCTTTTTCAAAGTCTTCTTTATCCTGGTTGACAAAGAATATCCAGATAACCACGCCAAGCAATGCAAAAAAGATAGAACTGAACTGATAATTTGTCAGCCCCCATAATGTTTTGGGATTGATCCGTACGAATTCCAATAGGAATCGTTCAATGCCGGCAATGATCATCACCAGTGCAAAGGTTGATCCTTTTTTCTTTAGCCGGGGTCGAATCAGTGTGATCAGCAGCACAAACATGATTACATTAAAAAGCGTTTCATAGACCGGCGATGGATGTACCGGCAAAGATTGTATAAACGAAGAGCCCAGCATGTCATGATGATACTGGTAATAAGAGGCCTGACTGCCGGAGGGATATTGAATACCCCAGGCACAATTGGTTACCGAGCCATGACAACAACCGGCCAGCAAACAACCGATCCGCCCGATTCCCTGGCCAAGCAGAATAATCGGCGCGATAATATCAGCATAAGTACCGATGGATTTCTGCCTTATGTAAAGTAAAACAGCAACAGCTATGGTACCTCCCAACAGGCCACCATGAAAAACAAAACCGGAACCGGAAAATATCGTATGTATCGGATCTGCCAGTAAATCCTGAAAATTTTCAAAGACAGAAAAAAGTTTTGCACCAATAATACCACCGATTGCTCCCCAGAAAACCAAGTCGCTGGCGATCTTCGGATCATCTTGCCGGCGTTTTACCTCCCAGGATAGCAGATAATAGCCAACTAAAAACGCCACCGCCATCATAAGTCCGAAAGAATGAATGGCAACGGGGCCGATTTTTACTATATCAGGATGCATGGTTATATCCTATTCTTCAATGGTGTTGAGATGAAAAACACGCTTCATTTTACGCTTCGGCACATGGAGCCGGTTATTCTCATCTTTCCAATATTTAATATCATTTTGTTCAGCATCAACTGTCACCGGTTTCTCATCGGGGTAGCCAATTGCGATCACAGAATCGATTTTATATTTATCGGAAATATCAATTAATTTTCTGAGTTTTGTTCTGTCAACCGACAGTAGCCAGCAGGTGCCAATTTCATAAGCCCATAAGGAAAGGATAAAATTTTCTATTGCAGCTCCGGCATCATATGGAAAATTCTTGTCATAGATTTCTTTATTGACCAGCACCGCTAGATAACTGACCGGTTCACGTCCTTTTTCAGGATTACCCTCAGGATTGATATATCCGGCCCATTTCAGCATGGGAAAAATCTTCTTAACTAATTTTTTATCGTCGATATATGCAAATTCGAGGGGTTGGAGATTCCGTGCCGAAGGTGCTAAACGGGCAGCGGAAACACACTTTTCTACAATTTCCCGATCAATGGATTTTTGTTTGAACTGCCTGATAGACCGTCTGGTTTCAATTAATTTTAAAATCTCTTCAGGTCTCATAATGCTACCTCTCAGTTTTCCAGGGATTTTTCGGCAAGATAAACCGTATTATAAATAAGCATTGTAATTGTCATCGGACCGACTCCACCGGGAACGGGTGTAATAGCGCTGGCAACTTCTTCCACATCGGAATAATTAACATCTCCAACCAATTTGTACCCTTTTTTCTTTTCCGGCGCATCGACGCGGTTAACACCAACATCAATAATTACCGCCCCTTTTTTGACAAAATCGCGGTCAACAAATTCAGGTTTACCAATCGCTGCGATCAGGATATCCGCCTGTTGACAAACCTCCTGCAGATTTTTCGTTCTGGAATGACAAAGCGTGACTGTACAGTTTCCCAGTTCTCTTTTTTGTAATAACAAATTGGCAATCGGTTTGCCGACGATATTACTGCGACCGATCACAACAGCATGTTTTCCGGAAGTTTCTATATCTGAATGTTTGAGCAACATTAAAATTCCGTGAGGTGTACAAGGAAGTGGTCCCTCCATTCCCAACACCATTTTTCCCATACTGGCCGGTAATAGACCGTCAGCGTCTTTATCATTATCTATATGATCGAGTATAATTTGTTCATCAAGATGGTCCGGGAGAGGCAATTGCACCAGAATTCCATGAAATTTATCATCCTGGTTGAGTTCATGGATCAGTTTGATCAGTTCATCCTGGGAAATATTACCCGGAATTCTTAGGGTTTCCGATACCAATCCCAGCTTTTTAAAGGCTTTTCCCTTCATTTTGACATATACATGGGAAGCCGGATCATCGCCAACTAAAACAACTGCCAGTCCAGGTGTCACACCTTTGGCCTTTAAAGCATCAATTCGTGGATTCAGTGATGCACGAACATCTTTGGCAATCTGTTTACCGTCAATTACTTTTGCTTTACTCATTTTGCATAACTCACACTTCTGTGTTCTCTTAATACAACCACTTTTATTTGTCCCGGAAATGTTAAATCCTGCTTAATTTTGGCAGCCACTTTATCGGCTATTTCATCAGCCGCATTGTCATCTATTCTTTCATTTTCAACAATCACGCGAACTTCACGGCCGGCCTGGATTGCATAGGATTTTGATACACCTTCAAAAGATTCGGCAATTCCTTCCAATTTTTCAAGTCGTTGGATATAATTTTCCAGGGTATCGCCGCGGGCTCCTTGTCGGGAACCACTGATCTGATCAGCGGCCTGGATCAAAACAGCCATTGGACCGGAAGGTTCCACCTCTTCGTGATGAGATGCAATAGCATTCACAATGACATCCTTTTCTTTGAATCGTTTGGCTATATCAGCCCCAAGGCTGGCATGGGTGCCGGTTACATTTCTATCCACAGCTTTGCCTAAATCATGTAACAATCCTGCGCGTTTTGCTACAGTCCCGTCAAGTCCCAACTCAGCCGCCATTAATCCGGCCAGCCAGGCAACCTCAATAGAATGTTTTAACACATTTTGACCGTAAGATGTCCGATATTTTAACTTTCCAAGAATTTTCATCAGATTTTTATTCAAGGGCGGCAAACTCACCTCATCAATAGCATCTTCCGCCGCTCTGATAATCGATTCCTCCACCTCTTTCTTGGCCTTTTCAAACATGGCTTCAATTCGGGAAGGATGGATACGACCGTCTTTGATCAGATTCTCCAGTGTCACTCTGGCAATTTCACGTCTGACAGGATCAAAACCTGACAAGACGACAGCCTCAGGTGTATCGTCCACGATCAATTCTACACCAGTCAGAGATTCAAAATGTCGAATATTTCGTCCTTCACGTCCGATGATACGGCCTTTCATATTATCACTGGGCAGATTCACGACGGATACTGTGGATTCAGCAGTATGGTCTGCAGCTGACCGTTGAATCGCGGCAACAATAATTTTCTGTGCTTCGCGATTGGCCTCATTGCTGGCCTTTTCTTTAATTTCACGAGCAGCATCCGCGACTTTAATCCTTGTTTCTTCCAATATTTCTTCTTTTAGTTTGTTCTGGGCTTCTTCTGATGTCAGCCCCGCGATTTTTTCTAGTTTTTTCAGCTGTTCATCTTTTATGCCGGCAATTTCCTGTCGGTTAATTTCCAGGTTTTCTTTGGTTTGGTCTAATTTTCGTTCTTTCTGTTCCAGGTCATCGGCCCGTTTATCCGCCACATCCATTTTTCGTTCGAGATAGAATTCCCGTTTTTCCAGTTTCTTTTCCAGCAGGCGTACTTCTTTCATCTTTTCACGGGCTTCATTTTCGGCGCGATCACGAATTTTCAGGGCTTCATCTTTCGCTTCCAGTTTGATTTCCCGTTTAAGATTGACGGATTCTTTTTTAGCGTTTTCAAGCAATTCATTAGCAGATGACCGGGTTCTCTTTAACTTCTGGATATACATAAACAGTGCTAAAGAACCACCTACGACGGCACTCACCAATCCAGTTATAATAATGATCAACATTGTATTCATATATAAATCCTCCTCAATGAATAAAGCCGCGCTAAAATTAATCAGCAGCGGTCACATTAGGATAGTTATTATTTATAGAATGGATTATCTGATTTTTAATTCTTTATCTATTTTGTGAACTAACAAATCAGCTTTGGCCTGAATATTCTTTTTCAATTTATCATTGAACGAATGACAGGCAAACAACTCGTCGGTGATGTTCATGGCCGCCAGGATTGCGATTCGAATAGATGCTTGTTTATTGGGTAGAGACTTTTCTACTTCATCCATTTTTTCGTTGACATACCTGGCAACATTTTTTATATAATCAGAGTCAGCCTGTGCTTTGACAGTGTATTCCTGACCATGAATATTGACTTTGACGTAATTATCTTTTTTAAATTCCATATCAAGTATAAATAATAAAAATCTATTATTTTAAAAATCCTCTAAATACTCTAACATATTTTCAATTTTCTTCCGCAATTGTTTTCGCTTGGCAGTGTCCAATATCACTTTTGCGGAAGCGCCGGTTTTCACCTGGCTTTTAAACTCATTGTTTTCCTGCCGTAACTCTTTAAAGGTTTCCAGAAGTTCCTGAACCTTCGTCTGCAATCGATTGATTGACTCCAGATTATTAGCGGAGTTCGGCATTAATTTCCTTCTTCAGAGCACCATGAACTTTTGTCATGGATTTGTCGACTTCTTTATCTTTCAATGTTCGTTCTTTATTCTGAAAAACCAGATTAAAGGTTAAACTGCGTTTTCCCTGATCAATATTGTCACCCTGATACTGATCATAAAATATAAATTCTTTAAGATTCTTCCCTGCTTTTTTGCGTATGATATTTTCAATTTTTTCTATTTCAATATTATCATCAACAACGATTGAAATATCTCTTTCGGTGGCAGGAAACTTAGGCAATTCTGCATAGTTGATTTCGGGATGATAATGTTTGAAAAGATTGTCTCCATTACCTTCCAGAACCCAAATATCCTTTTCAATACCATGCACCTTGTTTAAATAAAGCGGATGTAATTGTCCGAAATAACACAATGAATCTTTCCCGACAAAAACCTGTACTAATTTGGAAAAGATATCATGATCAATTTTAACAAAGCGCAATTCATCAAGATTGTATTCTTCAGCTAATTCTTCAATCAGTCCTTTTAGATAATAAATATTCGCGTCCCGCTGGTCATAAGACCAATTGATATCTTCTGTTTTGCCGGTAATCAAAGCCGCAAAACTCAAAGTTTCGGTAGTTTTGGTTTCACTATCTTTATCAAATTCCTGCGCATTGCCAATTTCAAAGAGTTTCAGATCAAAATTATTTCTGTTGAAATTAAGTTTTGCAGTATTGATTAGTCCGGGTAATAAAGCTGTTCTTAAATAAGCCATTTCATTACTAAGCGGATTTTGTAATTTGACTGGTTTCCGTTTGAATAATTCAAAATTGGCCATTGCTTCACTGACCAGGGTATTATTATAGTTTTCATTGTATCCGAAGGCAGCAAAATCATCGCGTAATTTTTCAATAAAAATATGCTCTTTATTGGGTTCATCGTTAGTAATGATCTGCAGGGTTTTGGCAGCCGGTATATTTTCCATCCCATAAATGCGGACAATTTCTTCGATATAATCGATTTCACGGACCAGATCCGGGCGCCAGCTGGGCGTTTGAACAGTTACCATTTTATCGGTTTGTTCCAAAATTTCACAGCCTAATTGTTTAAATTTTTCTATTACATAATTGGTTTTAAATTCAAATCCAATCACAGAATTAATTCTTTCGAACCGAACATTAATTTTGGGAAAAATCACTTTATTGGGATAATTATCCACTAAACCCCGGCTCACCTCTCCGCCGGCAATTTCCTGGATTAAGGATGTGATCCGGTTGAGCGCATAGATTGCATTTTCCGGATCAGCGCCGCGTTCAAACCGATAAGAAGCATCGGTTTGCAGGGATAATTTTTTGGAACCTTTACGGATAGTTGCGGGATTAAAATAAGCACTTTCAATCAGTATACTGGTCGTTGATTCAGATATTTCGGAATTTCCCAATCCCATGATACCCGCGATCGCAACCGGTTTTTCAGCATCGCAAATCAGTAGAATATCCTGATCCAGTTTACGTTCCTGGTCATCCAGTGTAACGACTGTTTCATTTTTATGAGCCCTGCGGACAATGATTTTCTGATTAGCAACTTTATCATAATCAAAGGTATGTAACGGCTGACCGGTTTCCATGAGCACAAAATTGGACAAGTCAACAATATTATTGATAGGCCGTAATCCAACACTTTTCAAATAATTTTCCAGCCATTTCGGCGAAGGCCCGATTTTGATATTTTTGATGACTCTGGCAGCATATCTGGGGCAGGCTTCCGGATCCTGAATCTCAATCGCCACACATTCACTGGTCAGTTCCCTGGATTCTT
>CAYTLS010000039.1:0-9312 GCA_964438745.1 uncultured bacterium | reverse complement strand
GAACAACCAGGCCAACATTGTCTTCTACGCTTAAGATGCTATAAAGAATGTGTGGCTGTTGAATTTGTGGTTGAGAGAGATTTTGATCACTTTGTATGGACTCTTTAATTATCTCCTGCGCTTTGATAGTCAGTTTATCAAAGGATATCATATATTTTCCTCCACTTTTTTTAAAACGCATAGGATATCGCGAATTGCGGTACCCAGCCTTTTTCATCTTTCAATAAAGGTCTGGCAAGATCAATTCTTGCCGGCCCAAGTGGAGTCGCAACAGTCAGACCAACACCAAAATTCCATTTATATTGACTGGTGCGGAGTGACTTAATGTCAGTAACAAGATTGCCACCGTCAAAAAATACTTCGCCGCCAATGATCCGGTAGATGGGAAACCGGACCTCAAAATTCGTTAGCACCTTGACCCGTTTTCTATCAGCGATTATAGAGCCATCGATTCCTTTTTTGGTTAAAAACATTTGATTATCCCAGCCACGCATACTGTTCGCACCGCCCATGAAGTATTTTTCATATTCCGGCGCGGAATTATCCGAACCATAGGGAGCGATATACCCAATTTTTCCTCTGTATGCCAGGACAATTTTACCAAAAAATTGAAAATATTCACTATAGGCGGTTTCAAACTGAAAATAATCTTCGGTACCCCCCAGTATGGAACTGGTGATCTTTGCGGAAAAAGTAAATAAATGACCGCGGGAAGGAAACATAAAATCATTGCGACGGTCACGATTATAATCAAAAATAACCGCCCGTTCTTGTTCTCGTTCGATGGTTCTAAATATTGTAGAATCGATTTCTTCAAATTTATTGTCGATCTCACTGAATTCAAAACCGGCTTTAAGATAATTTCGTTTATCCGGATTAATGATCAATGAAGTTTCCAATCCATATTTTGTATATTCGTAAAGTTTTTGTTCCAGGTCATCGATGAAAAGCCGGACCAGGCCGGTGGAGCGAAAACCAAAGACCCAGGGTTCTGTATAAGAAATATCAGCATTAAAATCCGGTCGCCGGTTAAAATGATAGGGATTGATACCGATTTCCGAACTGATGCTAAAACCACGGGCGCTATTGAATATGTTCTTATGACGCCATAATCCGGAAAGATTGAAATTAGTGTTGACTTCGGTTCCCAGTCCTTCCCGCTGGACAATACCGGTATTGAATTCCCAGTAACGCATATCCTGCTCACGAACATAGACAATCAAATCGATTTTATTATCCGTTGTGTCAACATCGGAATAGTTTATATTTACAGAATTGAATAATCCCAGGTTCAAAAGATATTTTTTACTGCGTTCGATTTTCTTTTTCGAGTAAAGATCATCACTGCGAATAACCAATTCACGTTTGATTACAGCGCTTTTAACCTTACTATTATTTTTAACTGAAATGTTATTGATCAGCATCGTACGGCCTTCATGAATTTTTAGCCGCAGCGTTATATCATTACCATCGAATAATAAGGAGTCCTGCAAATATGCGAAAGGTTTTCCATTATTTTCATAATGCGCTTCAACTTTTTTGATGGCTTCTCTGATTTGAAGCGGATTGTAAGGGGTTGCGGTTGCTAAATCGAGCCGGTCATATATTTTTTCTACCTCAAACAGTTTGTTGCCCAAAATATCTATTTCTGATAAATAATACTGCTCACCTTCATTGATCTTAAAATAAATATCGACCTGTTGATCTTTATCGATATAGAGTGAATCTTCCACTGTGCAATTCAGAAAACCATTTTTTTGATAAAATGTCTTT
The DNA here is from genome assembly GCA_964438745.1 of uncultured bacterium. GTDB lineage: Bacteria > Fidelibacterota > UBA2242 > UBA2242 > JAFGTP01 > JAFGTP01. The sequence goes on along the minus strand of CAYTLS010000039.1, from coordinate 7,539 downwards.
ATGCGCAATCGGTCTGTCTTGATCATTGTACGGGACAATCGTTGAACCGGGAAAAAATTTGATTTGGACACACTTATAATTTTCGTGATTTCCTTGTCCGCAAATTGTTGATTGCCTTTTATTGCAATTGCGTTAATGACGTATCGTTTATTGCCGCTGAACTGCCCAAAGAGAGTCAACGGAAGAAGTAGCAACACCACTAAGAATAATCGTTTAATAGTGATGTCGAAACCGGTATTTAATTTGAAATAGTCCATTGTTATCGATTTGTCCACTGATTGATTTTTTCCTGTCAATCCTGTAGCGTAGGCCATAGGAACTTTTGGGATTCAATTTATCAAAATCTTTTTCATAAGTAACATATAGGTTATTGGTAATTCGCCGTCCCATCATAATACTGATCTGAGTGTCCAGCCCTTCAAAAATATTGCCCTCGGTTTTTAACTGAAATTCATCCAGCCCGCTGATTTTACTGATCTGACGTTCCAACTGTCGCTGGAAAAAAGCGCCGGCATAATCATAAACGTTTTCTTTCAGGTTGGCTTCTTCACCTTCGTAGGTATAGGTTAAAATTCGCAAAATATCGCTTTGAGAGTATTGGGTGGATTCAAATTGCAAATTTGGTTTTTCAAAATCTCCGGTCAGGTAGACTGTAACCAATTCATCCTCTGTTGTTTGAGCGCCTGTGGCGGGATTTTCTGTCTGCTTTGAAATGCCTGAAAGGTCCAGTTTCGCCTGTAAATCCAAAGTCGGATTCAATTCCTGTGGCCGAAACAGAATATTTCCCTGCAGATCCTTTAATTCCCAATTCAGATAATAGAGAGATCCGTTGAGGATATTGAAATCGCCGCTGATCTTAAAATCCTCATTACCGGATTTGAACAGCCAGCCTTCACCTTCCAGTTCACAATCCAGTTTGCTGTTGCGAATATAGAAATTGCCCGGTGAAATCAAATGGAGATTTATTTCGGTGTAAATATCACCCTCTGTTGGTTCGACATAGGTTTCACCGGAGGCGGTCAATTCATTTCTAACGACGAAATTTTTCATCAGTATATTGCCATCAACATTAACGGTATCCTGGCCGTTAATTGATATATCGATATCCGCGACCCCTTCCTGCTCACCCAGCGGCGTTCTGATGTAGGCGTCTTCACCAATTAATGTAAGATTGATTTTGGGGGTGGGCAGGGTGTTAAGATCTACTGTACCGGCAATTGTAATATTGGGTTTATTGGGATTAATCAAATTCTTGGTGAAAATTCGTCTTATCATATTTGCGAAGCCTGACTTAATTTTAATCATGCTTTCACTTTTCATCTGCCCTTTAAAATCTTCAATCTTTAGAACATTGTCTTCCAATTCTGCCGAACCATTTAAATCATAGATGGGGTTTTCCAGCGACGTCAGATCAATTTTGCCTTCACTGATTGTAAAATTTCCTTTGGCTACCGGCTCATTGGATTTGCCACGGATTTTTAACGTCATTGACATGTTGCCTTCCAGAGACTGGATATCTTCAATATAGGCGGGAAGAGGCGGAATCGAACTCATTTCAGAATAAAGATCCAAATTAAGTTCCCGGGTTTGGTCCAGGGTCATAATACCCTTCAGCAATCCTATTTCAAGCGGCAGGATTCCCTGTCCGTAATAAGAGCCGGCTTCATCGACCAGGTAAATGTTGTTGATCTTTGCGGTGGAATTTTTTATATCAGCATTGATACGGAGACTTTTGGCGGTAATTTTATCAAATACCGGCTGCAGGATAAAAAAGGAGGCGGCAATGTCCGGTTTATGAATGGTATTTGTAAAAGTAAAATCTCCTAACAGAGAACCGGCTAGTTTTGTGTTATATAATACATAGGTATTCAAAATTGACAGATCAAAATTATTAAAATCAAGGTGCATATTCACAGTATTGGTAGAGTCAATAAATTTTTCCCCTTCACGGGCGGGAAAATTACACGAAAAATCACCAGCAGCTGTCAATTCCCCAAGGGCAGAGTCGGCCAGGGAAATTTCTGTCACAATAATTTTATTATTTATCAATGACAGATCGCAATTTAATTGACTGAAGTAATCATCCCGATAGGAGATCTTTTTGCCGGTAATATCAATATCAATTTCCTGTTTTTCTGCATTGATATTATAATCAAAATTTCCGGATAAACGGCCTTTTAAGTGGTGCTTTTCAGGAATAAAATCATTCATAGCCGATAGGTCAAAATCATTAACATTGGCGTGGGCATATTTCAGTTGATTATGCTCAACTTCTCCCTCCAATTCAATATCACTGCCATTGACAGACAGATTTATTTCCTGAAATCCGATTTTATTATCCTGCAGCGTAAAGATAATTGGATCAAGGGTATGGAATTCTGTGCTTTTTAAAGTTCCCGCCAATTCATCTACAATAAAGGTTTCCAAACTGATGATTTTTCCTTTGAGATCCAGTTTAAATTCTTCGCCGCTGATATCAAGACTGTTGATGGTTGTTGTATCATTATTGAAAGACATATCCAGATTAAGTAATGGAAAAGGAACATCAATAAATTTTGATCGTCCATTTTTTGCATTCATAACCAAACTGCCGGAGCGGTTTTTGGCTAAATTAACCAGGGCTACGTTCAACTTGCTCTGTTCAAAATATATTTCCGGAATGCCAATTTTATTGGCAGATAACTGACCGTTCAAGTTGGGATTCTTCAGGTTGCCACGAACTGATATTTTGCCAAAAATCTCACCTTTCAGTTCCGGCGATTTTGCCAGAGGAGCGAAAATACTGATTTTTGGTGCGTCAACTTCACATATCAAATCAATTTGGTCCCGGTCAAAATCAGTTGTGCCGGTGATACGAAAAATGTTATTATCCAGTTTACATAGGATTGTATCGAGAATATCCAGGCGGTTATTTTCATATACGATGCTGCCTCTAATTTTATTAATGTCCAGGGGTTCAACATCCGTGTCAAAAAAATCAATGTTAGCGGTGATTTTTTCCGGTGTGCCTAAAGGGCCCTTGACAGAAAAGTTTGTGGCACCGGTCATTTTTGTTGGTGTGTTGATCAGCTTCCACTTCTGCAGATCCAGGTCGCTAACTTTTATATTTCCGGTATAATTCTCACCGGATATAGTGTTAAAATCGATTTTCATTTGCTCCTGGCCGGCGGTAAACCGGAATTCTTCGAGATCAAAAAGTCCCTCAGCCAGGTGAGCGCTAAAAAGGCCACGGCTGATTTCATTGCTGCGTAGGGTTCCATGAAAATTTCCAATAAACTCAGTCCGGTCGGCAAAATTGATCTTTCCGTCAATATTCAGAAAATCCTCTTCAGAAAATTCTTCTATTTGATCGGGTAAATAATACTGTGGTTTTATATTTTCGACAGTGAAGTTGATATGATTGACAGAATCTTTTGGGAAATTCAACTCCCCCGTAATTTTTGTTTCATAATTAAATATTTTAATATCCCGAATGGAAAAACGCTTGCTGCTGTTTATCAGTTTGGTTGATGACAATGTAACGGTATTGAACCGGTCATTGATAAATACCCGGGCGGTGTCAAAATTGATAGCAAGGGAGTCCTTTCGAATTAACAAATCGCCGAATAACATGTTGACTGTTAGTGGATTACCGGCATGATAATAGGTGAATTCCGTAATGCCAAAGTCTGTAGCCCAGGTTTTGGGTTCCCGCAAAGTGGCTTTGGGTGCTGTTTCGCTTTCCTTTTCTTCCTTTTTGAACTTTTCGGTCAGGCTATCAATGGCTGATGGAAAAGCAATCGAGCCGCCGTCAATTTCAATACCGGTAATTTCAGGCTGGCTGGAAAAAAAAGTATGCAGCCGATAGGAGATATGCAGGTTTTCCGCATGAATAAGTGTATTATCTGAGGTAGTCTGTAATTTAAGATTGACAAATTCAAGGTTGCGTAAAATATTGCCCTCTAATCCGTCAACTGAAATCTGTAAGTCGAATTTTTTCAACACGCGACTGTTGACAAGATTGAGCATCGGTGCTTTCCAGTAAGAACTATTGAAAACTATAAATACAAGCGTACTAAACAGAAAGAATAGTAAGACCGGGATCATCAGGGCTATTTTTACACGGCGTTTCATAATAGGGAAAAATTACTTATGAATATCATAAACATCAAATGTTCTTTTAAGTAATTAAAAAATAATAAATCATCACCGTTTATTTTAATCAATTATGATTATTTTTAGTCTATAAACAGGAAAAAATTTCAAAAGGTTTCACCAGTCACTCTACGTTTATGAAAGAATGACTGGTGAATTGTCAGTTGGACCGTTTCAGTTCAAGAACAGGTATTATTTATTCCCGCACCCGAAAATAGGTGTGGTTCGCGCTGATAGACCCGGCAATGCCCAAAACGACCTCATCATTTTGATCACGGAGGTTATTCAATTGCTCATCCCGTATTGGCAAACCGGAAAAGAAATAGTGACCATAATCCCGGGAGGGTACGTAGACTGTTAATTGATAGAGTCCCGGCGCATGTTCCGATGAAAATTCCATGCAGAGCCAGCCGCCATCATCGGCGCGGGCAATGGCACTGAAAGGATTGCTCTCAATGATTATTGTTGAATCCGGAGCGATGATTCTCTCGACGATGACCCAGTAGACGGTGGCGGAGAATTCGCTATGCCAGAAAATATGGTCATTTGTTTTATGGTTTATCATAACAGTGTCCCGGTTCATTTCATGCTGATCCAGCAAGAAATCAACCGGCTTCTGTACCTCAAAATCGCCGGTAATTATATTACTCTCATTTTCTATTACAAATTCATAGTTTTTTGAAAAATCAAACTGGCTTACATAAATATTATCAGGCACATATCCACCATAAGTAATCCGTTCCATTTCTTCAGTTTCCCCATTGGCTTCATACTCAAAATCATCCGCCTCTTTTTGCCATTTAAAATCAGCGATCAGAATATTGTCAGTTTTATTATACAGGGATACAGACCAGGTGGAGTCATGCAAGTGGGGGATTACCTCATCGATTTCATCAACATGGGGTTCACCCGGATCAGGTATTCCGTTTCCTTTGCCTTTTTCTTCCATTCCGGCGCCAATATCGTCATTTAATGGTTCTCCTTTATCCCATTTTCCATTATTGTTGACATCTTCATAAGATTTCCAGTCACCATCATTGTCCTGCTCATCAAAAAAGTCTGTATTGGTTACCAGCATGGTGTTATCAATACGGACAATTGATTCCGCGATATCAGAAGCATTAAAAACCGCTTCAATCCGTTTTTCCGTCTCATAATCCTGGTAATCATCTTTGAACTTAGTGATCGATATTTCTTTGGAACAATTAGACAGGAATAATGTGCTAATTACAAGCACTGTTATTGTCATTATTTTATTTATCATTTTTTAAGCCTCCTATATTTTAAATTCTATACCAACCGACGGTGTCACCGGGAACATGCTGAAAGCTTCAACCTGGGAAGGTGATTTATCATGTTGCCAGAAGTAAAACAGTGTGTTAAAGTGGTTGGTGAAATTGATGATTTGAACCTTAAATTTACCGTCAGCGCCGAACAGGTTGATATCACGAATATAACTGATATCACTGCGAAAATAAATCGGATACCGCGCTGAATTTCGTTTTCCGGAAATGGTTCGCAGATTATCATAGGGATTCATAAAATCACCCATGCCGCTCTGGGTATAGGTTTTTCCAACCACCGGTGTGTAGGGCTGGCCGCTATTGGATTTTAGGGTTAAACCAAAGCTGTTTTTTTTGTTTAATTGATAACTGAAGACCATGTTCAGTGAATGCGGCATGTCATATTTTGGATTATAAATTTCACCGTCTTTTTCACGAATTTCTCCATCACCGTTAAAATCGACCTCTCGTTCCAGACCGTTCCAGGTATAGCCGATCCAGCCGGTAAATTTTCCCATGGATTTTTTGACCAGAAACTCCAATCCGTAGGCCCGGCCCGTACCTTCAATAAAATCGTCATTTTGAATGGACGGATCATTTTTTGGATTAATTGTCAGCAGGTTTGAGTAGGGTTTATAATACCCCTCAATACTGGCAAAGAATCCGCTATTAAAATGTTTTTCATAGCCGGCGATAAAATGCTGACAACTCTGAGCGTCAAAATCTTCAGGAACCATGGCCCAGACATTGACGAAACTCAGGATCTCTTCATCATTGTTTTCTGTAAAAATGAACTGATTGTATATGCCCCAGCTGGCTTTCAGGGCAGAATTTTCGGATAGCATGTATTTCAGGCTGATACGCGGATCAATGTAAGTTTTGGAATGGTTGTTATAGCGGCTGACCCGAATACCGGGCTGTAATGTTAATAATGGTGATACCTGCCATTTATCCTGAATGTAGGCACCGAAAATCCCGACATTTTTATTCCGGTTCAGGAACGTAATATCTTCGACTTTTTGAAATGTTTTCATTTTCATTCGTTTGTATTCAATTCCGGCGGAAAAAAGGTGGTTTTTGGAAAAAGCATAATCTACTTTTTGTTTGAAAGTGAAATCCCGTAAACTGACCTCTTCCATGATTGAGACATCATTTGTAAAGGCTTCCTGACCTTCGACAGAATCTTCCTGTGTGAATTTCAGATTAACATCCCAGTCATAGTTGGTATGGTAGAGAGCGGTTGTGGCATTAATCCGGGAGTTGGGAACGTGGCGCCATTGGATACCATTGGTATAATTGCCCCAGTCAAAATCCAGTTTAAACCCGTCATTGGAATCATCATCCTGGAAATCCATCTCCAGAAAATCCCGCCCGTAATAGCCGGTCAATGTAATCCGGTCTTTGTCGGTAATGTTCTGAATAATTTTACTCTGAGTATCCCAAAAATAATATTTTCCCGGCATATCATCATCTTGAAATGAATAGTACAGACCGGCTATTTTATCAAAATAAGTGCGCCGCGCAGCAACCATCCATGAGCCATTGCCAACCGGCCCTTCCAGCAGTGCTTTGGATGTCAACAGGCTGACCTCACCATGGATCTGGCTGACATTGAAGTGCTCACCGAATTTTGAATCTTTGAAAAATAGTTTGCGACGGGAATTGCCTTCCCGGGAGGTGATAGATACAACCGAGGAATTACGGTTGCCATATTCTGCCGGAAAGCCACCGGCCAAAAATTCCGCATCGGAAAGCGCTTTGGCATTAAAACTGGAAAATAATCCACCTAAATGATAGGGATTGTAAATTTCTATTCCATCGAGTAAAATCAGATTTTCATCGGGGCTGCCGCCGCGGACGACCAGGGCGGAAGAGAAATCATTTTTACTTTGAACACTGGGAGTCATTTGCAAAGTGCGGAACACATCTTCTTCAATAAAAGCAGGTGTTTTTTGAATTTGCTGAATGGACAAATTCGTGCGGCTGATGTCAACTTTGTTTTTGAAACGATGGGCTTCGGCTGTCACCTCTACACTCTGAGTTTGAATAGCTTGTTTATCCAGTTCCATATCAATACGCAGATCATCATCGGGGTTGATATGGATTTCTTTTTCGATTTTTT
>CAYTLS010000038.1:0-9488 GCA_964438745.1 uncultured bacterium | reverse complement strand
ATGACTTGCTTGACGGAATCTCTGAGAGTTGATTTTTTTGCGCGAAAGCCGGAAAAATTATAGGATACATCATTGAGTTTTCCGATCACGCCTTCTTTTTGCATCAGCACCAGGTGTTCTGCCGGAAAAATCACATTAGCATCTTTTTTTGCTTCTGAGGGATTCCAGTCCAGGGCTGCAAATTTAATATCTTTGGTTTTGGCTTTTATGCTGATTTCTTTGGGACCGTAGTTTTCCTTTTTATCTTTATCACCAAAAGGCTCGTCCTCTTTTTCATAACCACCAGCCACAGTAATCAAGGCGATTTTACTGTCAATTAATTTCTCCTCAAAAGGTTTCCAGGGAATATCTTTTTGGGGTGCTTGTTCACGAAAGTTTCGTGCCATTTGTTCATAGGTATATTGTTTTACCCGCGAATAATATGAAAAGTCTGTTTTTCTCATAATGTTGTTTTTATTAACCTTAACTTGAAATTGGTTGCTAATTACCAAATAGGATTTTAATCAATCTTTAATTAAAAAAAAAGAATTATTCCATAAACTTGACCTTGAACTTTAGTTTTTTTATATTTTTTAATATATTTTAGTAAAAGTTATGATATTTTATTGTTGCGGATGATTTTAAGTTGATGTTTAGTATTTATTTTGGATTGGAGATTAACAGACTAGAAATTACCGCTAATACCATTATTTACTTTTAATTTTCCTAAAGATTTCAACTTTTTCTCCGATATTTTTATCAACCTAAGTTTTTTGAAAAGAATTGATATTTTATGTAAATAGAGACCGGAATTTTGTCATTGACCAAGGACTTTTCCGGGATAAAATTTTAATAAATAAGATAAAATATATATTTGAACAAAGGAGGTTCAATTATGACAAATGGTATCATGGGCATTAAGGAGACAGCCAATTATTTAAAGATGAAAGAACAAACTGTCTATCGTCTGGTTCAACAGAGAAAAATTCCCGCGCTGAAAATTGGCGGACAATGGAAAGTCAAGCGGGAACATATTGACAGAATGTTTGACGAAATTTTGAATGAAAAACTAAAAGAAATGGGTTAATCTCTGCAATAGCTTAAACTCAAAAGCCCTTCTTTAGTAAAGGGCTTTTATTTGATTGTTAATGAAAATAATAAAAATAATTCTAACCTATAACTTACTGGTCAGCCTGCTGTTGGCTAGCCCTTCAAGGCCGAAAATCGGACTAGCATTGTCCGGTGGTGGCGCTTTGGGTTTTGCACATATTGGCATTCTGGAAAAAATCGATTCCCTGGACATTCCTGTCGATTATATTTCAGGCACCAGCATGGGGGGTTTGGTCGGTGCTCTCTATGCATCGGGATACTCCAGCAGTGAACTGTTGGACATTGTCAGTACAACTGACTGGCCGGCCCTGTTCAACGACAGTCCGCCGCGGTCTCAACTTCCCTATTTTGAAAAAGTTGATGTTCACAAATATCAGTTCAAAGTTGGAATCACAGAATCTAATAAACCGCAAAAACTGGGGATGATCGAAGGCCAGAATATCGAATTATTCATCAATAAATTGGTCTATCATGTTTCCGTTGAAAAAGATTATGACAAGCTGCCGATTCCTTTTCGCTGTATATCCGTCGATATATTGACAGGCAATGAAGTTGTTATGTCCCATGGATCGCTGGCAAAAGCAATGCGCTCTACTATGTCGGTACCCAGTATTTTTACACCTGTAGAGTACGGAGATTCATTGTTAATAGATGGTGGTGTGCTGAACAATATGCCGGTGGATATTGTTCGGGAAATGGGCGCAGATTATGTTCTTGCGGTTTCGGTTCGCAATCCCAACAAGCAAAAAGAAAATTTAGGTGGATTTCTGGATATATTAATGCAAGCCTATAATATAATCGGTCAGAAACAAATTCATAAGCAGGCTGAACATGCCGACGCCTATATTCCCTGTTTGCTTGAGCATCAGACACCCATGGATTTCAGTCCTAAAAAAGCCCTGGAAATTATTAATGTCGGCCGCATTTACGCCAACCGGCACCTGGATAAGTTGGTGGCGATCAAAGAAATACTCAAGCCTTACGAACAGGATTCAACGGATACCGGCTTGCTCAAAATTGATACTGTCACAATACAGGAAAACATAGCTTACAAAGATGATTACATCAGTGACTTGCTGGCCTTACCGGCTTATAAAATTTCAATGGATCAGGTGGTTGAAAGACTTGATTTTATCAGGGATACTTTAGAGCTGACAGAAATTAACTATGAATTGGTAAAAACCTTTGATCAGCGCGATCATTTGATTGTAAAAGTTAAAGAAAAACCAGCAAAAATATTTGGGGTCTATATCTATGGCAATAAAATTAATTCTTTTGGTTTTATATACCGGTTATTAGGGATCAAACCCGGTACAACACTGGATATAGAGCTATTGGAAAACAGGATTAATTATCTGTACAGCCTGGGCTATTTTAAAAAGATCAATTATGATCTGGATTTCGCGATTCCCGGCTATGTCAAACTCAATATCAATGTTACGGAAAACCCACGCCGGAATATCCGCTTTGGTCTTCACTATGATAATCACTATAATGTCGTGGCGGCAATTTCCGGACAATTCAATAATTTTCTGGTACCGGGACTGCGTATAGAAGATGAATTTCAGATACTGGGATATACCGATTTATCGGCAAAAATATATTACCCCAGTCGTACGCTTGATATTCCAATCTATCCATTTATAGAATTAAATTACCAAAATAAGCCCTATATCCTTTGGGATAACCTGGGGAATAAACAGGCAAAATTTAGCCAAATCAATTTCAATACTTCTGCCGGACTTGGATTATTATATAAAAACTTTGAACACATCTCAGCCTATTTGAACCACGCTTATGTAGAAGCTGAACCCGATATTGTGACCCAATATCAGGACGAGTTTGATCAGTTCAGGGATAAAATAACCAGTATCAATGTCGATTATCATCTGGATTTACTGGATGATTATTTATTCCCCAAACAAGGAATTTTTATAGAAGGCAGCCTGGAAAAGGCGGGAAATTATCTACTGGAAACAGACCGGAAATATTTCAAGTACAAAACATCTGTTGACTTTTACTATACTGTGCGTGACGTGCTGACCTTTCATCTGAATGGTTTTTACTGTTATTCCGAAAATGCGCCGGAATACAGACAGTTTTGGGTCGGTGGTCCAAATAGTTTTATCGGCGTGGATTATAACCAATTGCTGGTGGAAAAAATGACTTATTTCAAACCGGAAATTGATATTGAAGTCTTTAAAAATTTTCGCTGGTCATTAATTTACAACTATGGATTTAATTATGACCCTTTTGTTTTAGCCATCGATTACAAACTCAATGAATCATTATCGGCATGGGGCTCGGGCTTTGAATACAAAACACCTGTTGGTCCGATTAAACTAACCCTGGCAAAATCAGTTCAGTCCATAAGCGATGAACTCAACAACAAGTTTTATTTTTATCTTACCGCCGGATACAATTTTTAAATGCTTTCAATATTGGATTTTTTCCTATAAAATTACCACCTTCAAAAATGATTAAATCAAAAGGGAAATTATGGAAATAAATGATATTTTTATACCTGACGACACGAATAAAAAACGAGAAAACAAACTGGCAAAAGTCGTTTACGGTGGACCACTATTTGACGGCAAAGGCACGGTCTATGAAAATGGTTGTATATTTTTATCCGGAGATAAGATCGCCGCGGTGGGAAATGAGGAAGAGGTTTTTCCCCTCATTCCACGAAATAAAAGTGAAGTTGAACTGATTGATACGCAGGGAAAAGTGATCTTTCCCGCCATGATCAACACGCATCATCATTTCTTCTCGGCCTATATTCGCGGTCTCCCTCCCAAAGGTAAAATTACCAGTTTTGAAGAAAAATTGGCGAAATTATGGTGGCCTCTGGATAAGGCGCTGGATGAAGAAAGTCTGCAAATCGCGGCCCTGATCACGATCATGGAATCCATTGAATCCGGCACCATTACACTGTTTGATCACCATAGTTCTCCCGGCTGTATTAATAACAGTCTCGAGATTATTGCCGGCGCGGTCAAAAAAGCCGGTATCAACGCGGTGCTCTGCCATGAAATATCCGATCGCAATGGCAAAAAAAAATTCACCGAAGAGTTAGAGGAAAACCTCAATTTTATTGATAAATACGATGATCATCCCAATATTCGTGGAACCCTCGGACTGCACGCTAATTTCACCTTATCAGAAAATTCGATGAAAATTATTTCCAGAAATTTTGATCCTGACGCAGGCATTCATATTCATTGCGGTGAAAGTCCGGCAGATATCAATTTTGCCAAAGACCTGGGATATGCCGGTTGTATCGATCGCCTGAACAAATACAATCTGATTTCTGCAAAATCAATTCTTGCCCATGGACTTTATCTGTCTGATGTAGACATGAATATCCTGGAAAAATCAAGTGCAATTATGGTTCATAATCCGGAATCCAACGCCAATAACAACCTGGGGATTTTTAATCTGGATAACACCAAGCGTATCAAGGTCGGTCTGGGGACGGACGGTCTGAGTTCAAACCTATTGCAGACGTTGCGCACAGCGTTTTTACTTCACCGACACCAGGGTAATGATGAAAACACGCTCTATGAAAAATTGCCGGACTTGTTGTTTAAAAATAATATTGATTTTACGCAACAATTTTTTGGCCAAAAAATAGGGGTACTGGAAAAAGGCGCAGCCGCTGATCTGGTGATTTTTGATTATGTGCCCTTTACACCTTTTCACGGCAACAACCTCAATCGTCATCTGATCTTTGGTATGCATGATAAAAAAGCGGATACCGTTATATCCCGGGGAAAGATCATATACCAGGATAAAATTTTTATTACCCTGGATAAAGATCTGATTTTGGAACAGGCGCGGGAAATTGCCACTAAAGTCTGGGAAAATTATCTATGATTGGGTTTTAACCGGCATTAATCATATTTTTTTGAATAATGCAGGTAAAATACCTTGAATACGGCCATCACATCATTAAATAGAAAATCGATCCCTGTTCTTTTTAACTCAGTAATTTTTCTTTCAGCTCCTTGTAATTCATGGGCTCACCCATTTCTCTGCGGATTCCAAATCTCTGAACATTCGTAAACGCAAACCACGAGTAGAAACAACATTTTCATAAAATTGCGCATCTTCGATACAATCAGGATTTGGTACAATTGCTACTTGCGCGATTCGTGGAATATTGTCTACCGCAAACTCTGCCAATTTGAATGTGTCCATGGTATTTAGGCGATACTCCAAATTTCGCTCATCAATCAACAATTTTTTACAATTTGCTCTTTGGGCCGTCAATATCAATGACGTCGCATAATTTCGAACATCTTCGAAGCTTTCATCAACACCTTTGGATGTCACATAAAGGATGTCATTTTTTAATTCTGATGTGGATTCAATTGCCATCGTTTTTCCTTATAAAACCTTTCCGGGTAATTGCTCCGTATGCTTACCCTTACTGATGACTGGTTGTCCGTTAACAATCACATATTCAATACCTTCGGCATATTGATGAGGAGCTACAAAGGTGGCTTTATCAATCACAGTCTTGGGATTGAAAATAGTGATATCGGCAAAATAGTTTTCTTGAAGTACGCCGCGATTTTTCAACTGTATTTTTTGTGCTGACATGGAGGTCATTTTCTGAATAGCGGTCTGCCAGTCGAATATTTTTTCTTCACGACAATATTTTCCCAGAACCCGCGCAAAGGTTCCGTAATAGCGGGGGTGGGGATTGCCCTTGTGTAATTTACCATATGGGGCGACAGCATTGCCGTCGGAGCCAATGACAGTCAGGGGATCTGCCAGCACCTTTTTTAGATTTTTTTCATCCATGGCAAAACCAATCACACCAACACTATTGCGTTCTTCAATGAGAAGATCAAAAACAAACAGGGTTGGTCGTTTACCGGCCATTTCAGCCGCCTCACTGACGTACTTCCCCTCATATTTTTTATTCTTTTCTTTTGAGCAGGAACTGATCATCACATGGTCCCAGCCACCGATCAAAGTGGCGCGGGTATTCATATATGTGCTGATTTTATCAGCCAGTTCTGTATCCTGCAGACGGGCCAGTATATCATCGGTGTCACCCTGTCGCGCCCAGAGCGGCAAAAAGGATGACAGTCCCGTGCCCCAGGCATTATAGGGGTAGCGGTCCAGCAAAATATTCACGCCATCATTTTTCGCGTCATGCACCAGTGCCAACATATTATCCACTTTGTGCCAATTGGGACGGTTACAGGCTTTGAAATGTGAAATTTGCAAAGAGACACCGGATTTTTTCGCGATCTCAATGGCTTCTTCTATTGCTTCTTCAACTTTTGCGTCTTCACTGCGCATGTGGGTGGCATAGACCCCATTGTACTGCTTTACCACTTTACAGAGTTCTATCAACTCCTCTGTATCGGCATAACTGCCGGGTGAATATTCCAGCCCGGTGGACAACCCCAATGATCCGTTTTCCATGGATTTGGCTAGCACCGCTTTCATTTTATCCATTTGCTCAGGCGTTGGTTTTACGTCATTTCGACCAACAACATAAGCGCGAATATCGCCGTGACCGGTGAAAGTTGCGTAATTGATGCCGATGCCGCGCTGACGCAATTGACTGAGAAATCCCTTCACATCATTCCATTTGACTTCCAGGCCGTACTTCTTTTTATTGGAATCATAGAGTTCCAGGGCCGCATCTTCTTTCAATGGAAAAGGGGAATAGCCGCAATTTCCGGAGACTTCTGTCGTTACACCCTGGCGAACTTTACTTTCGCCTTTGGGATTGACCAGCAGTTCCATATCTGTATGGGTGTGAATATCAATAAATCCCGGAGAAATATATAAATTTTTTGCATCAATGGTCTGCTTTGCGCTGGATTCGGAGAGGTCGCCAATGGCGGCAATTTTATCGCCAATGATGCCGAGATCCGCCGAAATGCCGGGATTGCCCAGTCCGTCAAAGACTGTCCCGTTGTGAATGATCAGGTCAAATTTCGCGCCCTTGAAGCAACCGGAAACGAGCCCGAGACCGGCCAGAGAACCGGCTTTGATAAAAGTACGTCTTGAAATTGGTTTCATGTTTTTCCTCATAAAAAATTAATATTCAGCAAAAATAAAATTAAAGGATTGCAACACCAATAACAAGGTGAATAAAAAGAGTTGTATTGATTGAAAAAGAAATTGTCATTTACAAGGTGGCAGCATTCACCGGAATCGTTGCCGTTATTCTATCCAGCAGTCATCAGTTCTTGCAAAAGATTAAAGAAAAGCCCTCCGTGATACCCGTCTGCCAAACCGTGGTGAGCGTGTAATGACACCGGTATTCGTTTTTTTGTGGCTTCATCACGCATTTTACCAAAACAAACTTTTGGCACTGAATCCTCAATTTTATAATTTCTGGCATGAGACAGCGATGAAAAACTGATCCAGGGAATCGCGGAAAAATGGATGATGTCATTCCGCTGTGGATTTTCTATCAGGCGCAATCCCCGGGAATTTTGGACGGCTGCTATTTCCTTTTTCGCAGCTTTTTTAAATCCCTCAAAATCCTTATCAAAATCTATTGAACTGAATGCAAAAGTGCCATCTTTGCGACCAATAGTTGAACTGGCATTTATTTTGTCATAACAAACCACCCGATCATCGAGAATACGATAACGGAATTCTTCTATTTGATTTATAGCCTGCAGGGTTTTATAGAGATACGACAGAAAGAATGATTCCCCTTTTTTTTGGGATTTTGCATAAGTATTTGTACAATCCACATCGGATACGATTCCCCAAAAAGGCTCATCATATTGACGGAAAAATTCAAAATGTTGCCGCCGGTTCCAATTTTCCATATCTATTATTTTAACCATTGAGGACATCCGGTATCTGTCTGATTGTTTCCACGGTTTTAAAATTATAAGCCCTGGTATCCTCAACCTGTTCGTGAGCCCAGGTAGTATGAAAGGGGACATGGATGGCATTGCCGCCAAGGGTTATGACAGTCAGGATGTCGGACTTTAGGGAATTGCCGATCATTAGGAATTCCACCGGCGCGATGTCCAGATGATTCAATAATTTTTCATAATTGCGCTCCTGTTTGTCGCTCATGATCTCAATATGATGAAAATATTTCTCAATACCGGATTTTTCCAGTTTTCGCTCCTGATCCAATAGATCGCCCTTGGTGGCGACGATCAAGCGGTAGCCGGCGGTCTTTAATTGCTGGAGTACATCCTCGACACCTTCCAGCAACTCTACGGGTTTGTCGATCATGGTTTTGGCAATGGCCAGAATTTCATGAATTTTATCCTGGGGTAATTCTTGTTTTGATATGGTCATTGCTGTTTCCAGCAGGGAGAGCGTGAATGCCTTGATGCCATAGCCGTAGTATGGGAGATTGCGGGTTTCTGTTTTGAATAATTCCCGGGACGCAGTTTCCGGCGAAACATATTCTTTCAAAACATTACAAAATTGTTTTTCTGCGTCCTGGTAATAGGTTTCATTAACCCAAAGCGTATCATCGGCGTCAAATCCGATAATTTTAATTTCATTTTTTAATATCATCATTGATCCCTGTTATTCTGTTATTTTAAAAATTTAAGTGTTGTTTTTGCCATTTACAAAGTTTTCAGACTGAGTCTTAAAAAAAGTCATGTGATGCCATTTTGCTATCATTTTTTCCATTTATGATTTACAAATTATTCATCTTTAATTTGTATCATCTTTACTTTAAATTTGACCTGTCGCGACATACATAGAACAATATAAAAGTAAAGAGGCAAGCATGGATTCAAAGATCGGTTTTGACAACGAAAAATATCTTAAAGAGCAAACAAGCGCTATTCTGGAACGGGTGGAAAAATTCAATGATAAACTCTATCTGGAATTTGGCGGAAAATTACTCTATGATTATCATGCCTCCAGGGTGTTGCCGGGTTTTGATCCCAATGTAAAAATGCGCCTGCTGCAACAACTCAAAGATAAAACCGACGTGGTTCTTTGTATTTATGCCGGAGATATCGAACGCAAAAAAATTCGTGCTGATTTCGGCATTACCTATGATTCCGATGCCTTAAAAACGATTGATGATTTTAAAGAATGGGGCATTAATATCACTGCTGTTGTTATTACCCGCTATGAAAATCAACCCTCAGCCAAATCCTTTAAGAATAAACTGGAACGACGTGGCGTCACGGTTTATACCCATAAATTCACGAAAGGCTATCCGACAGATGTGGATATGATAGTCAGCGACGAGGGCTATGGTGCCAATGAGCGGATCAAAACCACCAAACCCATCGTTGTGGTCACCGGCCCCGGCCCCGGCAGCGGAAAACTGGCCACTTGTCTCAGTCAGCTCTATCATGAATACAAAAAAGGCACAAAAGCCGGATATGCTAAATTTGAGACCTTTCCTATCTGGAATTTACCACTCA